>DAOQNO010000021.1:0-10713 GCA_035332125.1 Elusimicrobiota bacterium
AAATCGAACCGACACGACGTCGTTGACCGTTTCCATTCGGCCCGAAACGCGTCCCAAGTCCCGGGGATGAAGAGCGATCGTTACGTCGCCTTTTCCCCCCCGCCAATGCCAATCCAATCGTTGGACCAAGGACCGCCATTCCACGAGCGGCGGCGCGGCGGTCCCCGTCGTTTCGCCCGGGAACGCCGTTGTTTCCGGTCGGGCGGCCGCGCTCCCGGTGGGGGCGGCGCCGAGCGAATCGGATTCAAATCGGAAAACAATCCCGGAAGCCGCCTTTTCGTTCGGGGCCCGTTCTTCACGGTCCGGGTTTTCTCCGTGGATCGAGGATTCCAGGGAAAAGGTTTCGGTCCCCGCCGGGGGAAGCGGGGCGACGGCCGGTTCCGGAAATGGGGCTTCCGTAAGGTGGGCCGTGGACCCGGATTCCTTATTTCGGATCGGCAAAAGGGTCGACGAGTGGGGCGGGACGGGGAAAGCCGGCGGGGCTTCGACCGCGGTCGCGGGCCGGGGCGGAGCGGTCTTCTTGACCGGGACGTTTTTGGGCGTTGCTTCCGCGGGCGCCGAGGTCTTATTTTCGAGTTTTAAACCCGGGGGAAGTCGGAGTCCGGCCGAAACGATCGACGGACGGGCGGACCCTTCCGGGGGCGCTTCGTCCGGCGGCCCCGAGACGGGGACGGGGGGCGTGTCGGCGAGGGCCTTTTCGGCC
Organism: Elusimicrobiota bacterium; assembly: GCA_035332125.1. Lineage (GTDB taxonomy): Bacteria > Elusimicrobiota > Elusimicrobia > FEN-1173 > FEN-1173 > JADKIY01. Next base: position 704 of record DAOQNO010000021.1, read on the forward strand.
GGGGACTCGGCCGAAGGCCCTCCCGAACCCACTTTCGCTTCCGCGGGAGGTCCGGCCGTTGTTTCGGTCGACCCCTCCGAGTTTATCGCCGCCGGCGCTGAGAGTCGGAGCGCCGGATCCCCCGGCATCAATCCCGTCCAAGCCAAAACCATTGGATCCGCCGGCGTTTCTTTCGGGCGGAGATCGTTTTCCCCCTCCGCCAAGGGCGCCGGAAGCGGGTCTTGACCGGTTTCAAAATCCACGGACACCCGCCCGTCCACGGCCGGAAGGATCAACGGCGTCAAAATGGCCGCAAATTGGCCGGGGGCGCCGGAGAGGGTGGTGGTCGCGCCCTCGGTGGTTCCCGAAGGGACCCCGGCGGCGGAGGCGGCGGGCGGAAGGCCCAGGGACGTCACGGCGTTTTCACCCGGAATTCGGCCATCCGTTCGGTCAACCCCGCGGCCCGTTTCGGCGGCAACAACGCCAAAACCCGGGCCACGTCGGGTTCTTTCATTTGAGTCAAAAGGCCCACGGCGGAAATATCGTCCAATTCCTGGAGTAAATCGGCCGCCTTGCCCGGAGGCATGTTGGCCACCATTTTTCCCATTTTCTTGGCGGCCAGCTTTTCCGCTTCCTGGCGCGCGCGAAGGGCCGCTTCGACCGTTCGGACTTTTTCCGATAACGATTGAATCTCGGCTTTCAAGCGCAAATCTTCGGCTTCCGAATCGGTCCGTCGTTTTTCCATTTCCTCCACCCGTTGGTTCCATCGTTCCTGGGATTCGCTCAGCCCCATCAACACCCGGGACTGGGCCGCCAAGGTTTTGCCGAGCCTTCGATCCAGCGCGCCGGGGGCCTCTTTCGATTCCGGGGGCGCTTCGAGCGAGGGGGCTTCTTTTTTCAGGGTTGCAATATCCGTGCCGAGCCGGGCGGTCAGGGCGGCTTCCTCGGCCCGGCGGGCTTCCGCCGCGGCCTGGTCCCGTTGGAGGACCTTTTCCTGGATTCCGACGGTCAGGAAATAGGTCGTGGACAGGGACGTCACGACGGCGGGCCAAAGGAGGGATCGGGCGAAGGACACGTCAAACGGCCCGGCGAACCGCCGTGGCCCCGACAAAATCAAAAAACGACGTTTCGGTCCGCCGCCGAAGGGCTTGATGCTCGGACAATTTAATGTCCCGCAAACGTTCAAGGATTTTTCGGTCCCGGACGGCGTCGTGATATCGGCGAAGGCGAGCGGTCAATTCGGTTTCCAGCAACCGAAGGTCCGTACGGCGAAGCGAGACCGCGGTCAGCAAACGGCCGAGGTTTTCCATGCGGTTCTCGGTCCGGGGAACATCCAACGCGCCGACCAGGGCCGCCGACGTCCGTCGGGATTTCTCGCGCCATTCGCCGTCCAGGCGTTCGAGTTCCTGCCGGACCTGGGCGACCCGGCGTTGGCATTGGGACAAGGCCTGGGCCTGCTTTTCTTCTTCCCGAAAGCGCAGTTTCAGAAGGGTTTCCAGCCGATAACGGAATTTCTTCATGGTGTCGCCTCCCACCCTTCTCTATGCAAAAAGCGCGCCAAGCTTCGCCCGGGTGGTCGGAAAATCGCTTTTCTCGTTCATGTCCTGCTTTAAAAAGGCTTTTACCTTCTCCAAATGGGCCAAGGCGAAGTCGATTTTGGCGTCGCTCCCCCGGGCGTAGGCCCCCACCCGGAGCAAGTCCTCCGCCTCCCGATGGGCCGCCAGCACTTCCCGGAGGATTCCCGCCGCCCGCCGATGGGGAGCCTCCGTCACGTCGACCATCAGGCGGCTCAAACTTTCCAGGACGTCCACGGCCGGGTAATGGTTTTGGGTGGCCATGCGCCGGGACAAGACGACGTGCCCATCCAAAATGGACCGCAGCGTGTCGGCCACGGGATCGTCCATGTCGTCGGCTTCCACCAGGACGGTGTAGATCCCCGTAACGCTCCCTCGGGAAAAATTCCCAGCGCGCTCCAGGAGCCTCGGCAAAAAGGAGAACACCGAGGGGGTGTACCCTTTGGTCGTGGGCGGTTCCCCCAGGGCCAGGCCGATTTCCCGGCCGGCCATGGCCAGCCGGGTGACGGAATCCATCATCAAAAGAACGTCCCGGCCTTGTTCGGCGAAATATTCCGCCACGGCCGTGGCCCCCAGGGCCGCGTGCAAACGGGCCATGGGCGGCTGGTCCGAGGTCGCCACGACGACCACGGAACGCGCCAATCCCTCGGGCCCGAGGTCTTTTTCAATAAATTCCCGAACCTCCCGCCCCCGCTCCCCCACGAGCGAAATGACGTTGACATCGGCCTGGGTTCCCCGGGCGATCATTCCCAGAAGCGAGCTTTTTCCCACGCCGCTGCCGGCGAACAACCCCAACCGCTGGCCCTTCCCGCAGGTCATCAATCCATCGATGGCGCGAACCCCCGTGGCGAGAGGTTCCGCGATTCGCCGACGGCTCATGGGATCCGGCGGGGCGGTCCGCAGCGGGCGGCGTTCCTTGAGGGCGAGCGGACGGCCGCCGTCCAGGGGAGCGCCACGGGCGTCCACCACGCGGCCCAAGAGGGCGTCGCCCACCGGCACCGACACGGGGCCGATGCCGTCCATCCAAAAACTTCCGGGGCCGAGACCCTCCACGTGACCCAGGGGCGCCATCACGATCCGGTCGTCCCGGAACCCCACGGCCTCGGCCCAATAAAACCGTTTTCCCGCCTTGTCCCAGACCCGGCACACCTCCCCCAAACTCACGTCGGGCCCGACGCCCTCCAACAGACCGGCGGTCACCCGGGTGAGGCGACCGACCTCCCGGGCCAAGGAACGGTCGCCCAGGACGTCGACGTATTTCGCCCAGTCGATGTCACCCATCCAATCCGCCTTCCGAGAGGGTCCGAAGGGGGCGTTCCACTTCCTCCAAACGCGTCGACAGCCGGGCGTCGAACCGCGTGGTCGGCGTGTCGATCACGGCGTCGCCGGGTTCCCGGTCGGGGTTTTCCTCCACGGTCACGCCGGGTCGGCGCGCTTCTTCCACGCTTCGGACGGCTTCGGCGTCCCGGGGGTGGACCGACACGACCCGGGGGCCGGCGCCCCCCAAACGCAGAAGCCCCTCCCGCACCCAGGCCGCGGCCATGTCGGATCGCTCCGCCGATTCGGTTCGACAGATCTTGGCCACCAAGGTCAACACCAGTTCCACAAGGGCCGGTTCCTGGTTCATCAACCAACGGCGGCGCTCCTCCGCCCGGGCCGCCTCGTCGGCTTGGCGGTCCCGCGCGATTCGTTCCTCGAATTCGACGCTCAACCGTTGGCGCAGGGTCTCCTCCATAAGTCGAAGGGTCTCGGGGGGAACAGCGGGCGGGGTCGCTTCCCGGGCCGCGGGCGGGGGTTCCTGAACCCGGATCGGGCGGGTGGAAACGGTCGGTTTTTTGAAAACCCGGGGCGACATTTAGACCAATTCCTCCGCGGGGGCGCCGTCGGTCTTGGCGACGGCCGCCCGTTGCGGGGTCACTTCGCCCTTTTGCACCAGGTCGCGGATGAACACCGCGATTTTTCGCTGGGCTTCCTCCACCACGTCCTTTTTCTGCGGGGGGGTGTTTTGAATGTCTTCCTTCAGGGCCGCCGACATCCGGTCCGACATGTTTTTGAAGACTTTTTCGCTGATTTCGGCGGGGCATTTCCGAAGGGCCATTTTCAAATCGACGCCGTTCAACCGCGGAAGAATCTTTTGCACGTCCCGGTCCTCCAGGCGGGTCAAATCCTCAAAGGTGAACAGGGCGTCGGCGATCCGTCGGCCGACCACCGGGTCCCGTTGGGTCAAATCGTCCATGATTTTTTTGGCGGTTTCCGCCGGCAACTGCGAAACCAGTTCGGCGGTGGCGGCCAGTTCCCCGGGGTCCAGGGGCGGAGCGGCACGGCGGCGCTCCTCCAGGCGGGCCCGCAGCCCCTCTCGAACCCGATCGGCCATCTCGGGGCGGGGTTTGGTGGAACGGACCCGGGCGATCATCACCTCGGCCCGGAAGGCGTCGGGCAGGAGAGCGAGTAATTTGGCGGCGGTCGCGGCGGGAAGTTCCCCCAGGGCGAAAGCGGCCACGGCCGGGAGCTCCCGGCCCATTTCCTCGGCCGCCGCGGCGAGGCCTACGGCGTCGATCAAACCCGTCAGGGACGGCGGGCGAACGGCGGATTCTTTCATCCGGCGCAGAATTTCCCCCGACCGTCGCACCCCGTAAAGACGCGCCAGGATTCCCTCGATGTTTTCGGCGGGGGGGCGGGCGGTGGCGGCCCCCAGTTGCTCGTTGAATTCCTTGAGCAACTGCACGCGGGTTTCTTCCGGCACGGCCGGCGGATTCATCATTTCCCGGCATATTTGCTCGACGTCGGCCTCCGGGTAATTCTTGAGGACTTCGACGCATTGGTCGTCCGGCAGGGACCGCAACAGCACCGACACCTTTTGAAAAGGGGTCAGGACCGGAACCGCGGGAAGGTTTTTATCGGGCACGTTAGGACGCGTTTGTCAGAAATTGGCGCTGCATCAGCTTGGCCAAATCGGCCGGGTTTTGCCGGGCGGTTTTAAGAATGAGGGCTTCGGCCTCCGCGTGATTGAACGGTTTCTCCGCACGCACCGGCGGGACTTCCACGGGCAGCGGCGGCGGCGCGGGCGCGACGGGCGCGGGCACTTCCGCGGGGACCGGCCGCGAATCCCCCTTCACAAGGCGAAGCAGGGCGAGAACGATCAACCCCATGCCCAGGGAGGTGCCCAAGTGCTTGGCCACCTCCAGGTATTGGGCCCGTTGACGGTCCCGGCGCATCGCCTCCTCGTTTTGGCGGCGCTCCTTCGCCGACTCGTCGTTCCGGCTGGTGTCGAAAGGCACGTTGCGGATTTCCAATTGATCTTCCCGGTCTTCGCTGAACCCCACGGCTTCCTTGACCAATTGGGCGATGGTTCGCAGTTCGTCTTCGGTACGGGGCTTGTAGACGCGCTCGCCGGGCTTGGCCGGATCGTCGGCGAACGTGCCGTCGACCGCCAAGCTGATGTACATTCGCGTGACGGCCCCGGGGCTGGCGACGATTTCTTTCATGGTGCGGCCCACCTCGTAGTTTTTGACGGTCGAGGGGCCGGTCCCGCCCCCGGCCACCGTCTGCTCGCTGCGGACGGGGCCCGTCGGGTCGTAACGCTCCGTTTGTTCCTTGATGATTTGCGCGTCCATGTCGACCCGGATGCGGACCAGGGAACGTCCCGCGCCCAGAAGCCCGTCCAGAAGCGACGAGGCCTTGCCCTCCAGATAATGTTCCGCTTCTTTTTGAAGTTCCAACAGATCGTTGCCCTGGGAGAACACGCTGTCGGCGGCCCGGCCCCCGGCCAACAGGCGGCCCTGAACGTCCACGATCGACACGTTCTCGGGTTTAAGCCCCTTGACCGCGCCCGACACCAAATGAACAATGCCCCGGATTTGGTCTTTTTCCAGCGTCGATCCCGGTTGCAGCGTCACGACGACCGAGGCGCTGGCCCCGTCGGGCGAATCCAGGAAGGGCGACTCTTCGGGAAACACCAAATGAACCCGGGCGGAGGCCACGTCGCTGAGGGCCGAAATCGTCCGCGCCAGTTCGCCCTGCAGCGCCCGTTGATAACCCACCCGTTGGACAAAATCGCTGGCGCCCAGGGCCGCCTTGTCGAGCAATTCCAATCCCTGATTGTCGCCCTTGGGCAATCCTTCCTGGGACATTTTGAGGCGTAGATCGTACACCCGCCCGGAGGGAACGCTGACGGTTTGGCCGTTGTTCGACAGAGCGTAGGGAACGCTTTCGTTGCGGAGCTTTTCCACCACCGCCGCCGCGTCCTCCGACGACAGCCGCGCGTAGAGGGGAACCATGTCCAGCCCGCGCATGGGCAAGGAAAGCCGGTGGAGGAAAAGCGACGACACCGCAACCAATCCCACCGCCAGAAACTTTTTCCCCGTGGGCCAGGCCAAAAACGAATCTTTAAATCGATTGAGCGAGTCCAAGGCGTCCTCCCGTTGCGCGTTGCGTGGGACGCCCCGGATCACGGGGCGTCCGCGGCCTCCTCACAGAGGTCCAGCCGCCGGTCGCGTTTAGAGAGGCATTCGCATGATTTCGTTGTAAGCGTCCATCACCCGGTTCCGGACCTGGACGGTCCAAAGCAGAGCCAAGTGGGCTTCCTCCATTCGAATCATCACGTCGTGGGGGCTTTCGGCCCGGCCGGCCACGAGGGACTTCACCGATTCCTCGGCCGAACGGGCGGGAGCGTCGGCCCGGGCCAGGGCCTGACTCAACGTCGCGGCGAACCCGGTGTCCTTTCTCAACGGAGAAGACGCCGGGCCTCCCGCGCCGGCCGCGGCGATCGCCCCGCTGATCTTGTCCAGAGGCATCACGCCGCTTCCCCCCCCGAATCCCAGCGGGCTTCGGCCAGCACGGCGTCAAAGACCCGGTCCGTCAGGAGGGCGGCGCCGATTTCCTCCCGTCGTTTTTCAAAGGCGCCCCGGGCCCGTTCCCGCCATTGCCCGGGGAGGCCCGCCACTTCGCGGTCAAAAACGGTGGCGGTTTCCTCCGTGGTCACGCTGAGGCCTTTTTCGGCGGCGATTCGGGACAACAAATACGTCAACGCCAACCGCCGCGACGCTTCGGCGCGCACGGCGGCCGCATCGGCCGGGTCGGCCGCGCCCCAGGGGGCCGCCGGGCCCCGTAGGGCCGCCCAGAGACGTCGGCATTCCTCCTCGAGAAAGGTGGGCGGAAGATCCAGGGCGTGGGATTCCAGCAACCGGTCGGCGATTTGGTTTTCCAATTCCCGGCGACGCCGATCCTGAGCGGCACGCCCGAGGGCGGCGCGGGCCGCGCTTCGAAGCGAGGCCACGTCCCCAAATCCCAGGCGGCGCGCCCAGGCGTCATCGAGGACGGGAAGAATTCGTTGTTCAATTGCCCGCACGGTCAGGGCCAGCGCGTGGGGACCGGACGGGGTTTCACCGGACCGTTCGGGCAACCGAATCGTCACTTCCCGCACGTCGCCCACCGCGGCCCCGGCCAGGGCCTGGCGAACAGCGGGATCGGCGCCGGAAGCGCCCAAATCGATCTCCCAGGGGCGTTGGCCGGCCAAGGCGGCTTCCGCGGCGGGCGTCTTCCCCCGGGCGACGACCGTCACGATCGAGTCCGCGCCGGGCACGACCACGGCGGTCGGCCGACGGTTCGCCGCCGCGCGGCGGTGTTCCTCCACCAGGGCGTCCACCGCCTCGGGCGGGACCGGGGCGCCCGGATCTTTGAGAAGAAGCCCTTTCCATTCCACCGTGGCCAAATCGGGCGCGCATTCCACCGACACCCGAAAACGAACCCGGGACTCTTCGAAAGCGACTTCGTCCACGGTGGGACGGCCCACGGGTTCGATGGCGTGGCGGGACAGAACGTCCGGGACCCGGTCTTGCAGGAGGGCGCGAAGGCCTTCCTCGCGGGCCTGCCCGGCAAACCGTTGCCGAACGCGTTCGATCGGGACGCCCCCACGCCGAAAACCGGGCCACCGGGTGTTGCGCCGGAACCGCTCCAGGGCTGTTTCCTCCGCCCGTTGCAATTCGGTCAGCGGCAACTCCGCGTGGAGAACGGCCACTCCGCCCGTCCGGCTCTGGACCCGGGAAATCATCTCGTCCTTTCCCCGGCGGGCCGCGGCGGCCAGACGCGCCGGAGTCATCGCCCGATCTCCAAGGCTTTAACGAACATGGATTTGGCCACTCCGAAGGCCGCGGCGTTGGCCTCGTAGGCCCGGGAGGCCACGGTCAAATCCGCCATTTCCTGAACGGGGTTCACGTTGGGCGTCGCGAGAAAACCCTGGGCGTTCGCGTCCGGATGGGCGGGGTTGAAAACCCGGGGAAAAGGCGCCGGATCGTTGGCGACGGACGCCACTTTGACCCCGAGGGGGTCCGACGTCCCGGTGGCGCGCAGCGCTTCGGCGAAGACGACCGTTTTTCGGCGGTAGGGACCGCCCGCGGGCGTCCGCGTCGTGTTGGCGTTCGCGATGTTCATCGCCGCTGTTTCCATCCATTTCCGATGGGCCGTCAGGCCCGAGCCGCTGATGTCCAAACCGTCAAAAACCCCCATGGCGTCACCGTCCTTCCAAAGCCGTGCGCGTCAAACGATCCCGACGGTTCACGACTTCCAACAAAGCTTGATAAAACATCTGATTTTTTGAAAGTTCCGCCATCTCCGTATCGGGCGACAAATCCTCCACCACCGCCTTTTGAAAGTCGCCTCCCGCCTCCTCGGACAGGAGCGGCAGGTGATTGTCGTCCGTTCGTTCCAATTCCTGCCCCAACAAATCGGAAAAATCCTCGGTGGGATCGGCGGTCAATCGGTACCCCCGGTAACCGGGGGTGTGCAGATTGGCCAAATTTCGGGCGGCATACTGTTCGTTGAACCAGGATCGATCCAACTCCCGTTCCAGACCGCCGGCGATGTTGAAAAAGGAAGAATTCATTTGGGTCCTCGTCTTCCCAGGATGCAAATTCCGTGCCGGTCCATGAACAAGGAGAGGGTTAGAAGCGCGTCCCGCCGTACGCCCGGCGGGCCCGACCCAGACGACGCTCCCGATCGATCCCGGCTCGGAGGTCGCCGGAAAGCGTTTTTAGCCGACCGATGTTCGCTTCGACGCGTTGCCGTATCCGGGTTAACGCGGCTTTCCCTTCGATGGATTGGAGAAAGGCGGGATGCCGGTAGAGGCGGTTCCAAAATCCGGTGATTTGACGGCCCAGGGGCCCAAGCTTGGTCCAAAGACCCCGCTCCAGAAGGACGGCCTCGCGGCCCAGCAAATCCTCCAGGCGGGCGACGATGCGTTCGGGCGGGAGAGAGGCCTCGGACCGTTCGGGCGAAGGGACGGAATAAACCATGGCCTCGTTCCCAACAGCAGGGATCGTGCCAGGCGTGCGGAAGGTCGGTTTAGTGGAGGGGCGAGGGCGGCAGGGGACCGGCGTCCCGATACCGGGCCATCCGGGCGGCCAGGTCCGATTCGGAAATGCCGAGGGATTTCGCCGTTTGTCGAACGTCCCCGCCAAAGGCGGCAAAAACCCGTTCCACGTGGCGGCGTTCCACGGCCGCCAGGGGTTCCAGGCAGGCCATGCGACGGCCGGTCATTACGTGGGGCGGCAAATCGGCCGGGGCGATGACTTCGGCGTCGGAAAACACCACCACGTGTTCCATCACGTTGTGCAATTCGCGCACGTTGCCGGGCCAGGGGTAGGCGACCAAATGCTCCAGGGCGTCCGGGGAGAGGGTTTTGGGGGCGCGACCGGCGGTCAATCCCTTGAGGAAAAAATCCGCCAGGGGCGCGATGTCCTCCCGGCGTTCCCGTAGAGGCGGCAACACCAGGGTGAAAACGCTTAACCGGTAAAACAAATCTTCCCGGAACTGGCCCTTTCGAACCATCTCTTCCAGGTCCCGGTGGGTGGCGGCCAAAAAACGGACGTCGACCGCGTGCTCCACGGTGCTTCCCAACCGCCGAAATCGTTTGGTTTCGACGACCCGAAGGAGTTTGGCCTGAAGGGCCAGGGGCATGTCCCCGATTTCATCGAGGAACAGCGTTCCCCCGTCGGAGACTTCCAGCAGCCCCCGTTTCAATCCGGTGGCATCGGTGAAGGCGCCCTTTTCGTGGCCGAACAGTTCGCTTTCCAGCATCGTTTCGGGCAGGGCGCTGCAATTGACCGCGATAAAGGGGCCGTCGCGCCGAGGGCTTCGGTTGTGGATGCCGTGGGCCGCGATTTCTTTTCCGGTCCCGGTTTCCCCCCGGATCAGGACGCTGGAGGTGACCGAGGAAATTTTCTGAATGAAGGCCGAAATCCGCTTCATCCCTTCGCTTTGTCCCATCAAATCGGGGACGGTGAAGAGGGCGGACAGCGGGCGATCCTTCCCCCCCCCCGCCTTGGATTTTTGGCGTTTTTGACGGAGGCGGCCGATCACGTCCTCCAGCGCCTGCCATTGGATCGGTTTGGGGAGAAAATCGAAAGCGTCCAGCTGGAGGGTGCCGAGCGCCGCCCGCATGCCCCCCGCTCCGGACATGGT
>DAOQNO010000022.1:0-10590 GCA_035332125.1 Elusimicrobiota bacterium
CCCTCGACATGTCGGCGGATCTGGCCCTTCACGCGGACGCCGCGTTGCCCACCGGGGGCGACCCCATGACCGGGGCGGACATGATTCCCCGGGTGTTGGCCCAGGAAGGCGTGACCACGGTGTTCGGTTATTCCGGCGGCGCCATCCTGCCCGCCATCGACGCTTTTTTCCGGTTCAACGAGAAGCAACCGGAATCGAAAAAAATTCGTTACATCGTGCCCGCGAACGAACAAGGCGCGGGGTTCATGGCCTCGGGATTCGCCCGCTCCACCGGACAGGTGGGGGTGGCTTTGGTGACCTCGGGACCCGGGGCCACGAACACCGTCACGCCCATTCGGGACGCCATGGCGGATTCCGTGCCCTTGGTGGTATTGACCGGTCAAGTGCCTCGGCCCGCCATCGGAACCGACGCCTTTCAGGAAGCGCCGGTGTTCAACATCATGATGGCCTGTGCCAAACACGTGTTTTTGGTGGAGAAGCCCGAGGAATTGGAAAGCACTCTGCGCACGGCGTTTTGGATCGCCCGCACCGGCCGGCCGGGTCCTGTGGTGGTGGACATTCCCAAGGACGTCCAGGTGACCCCGGGCCATTTCAAAGGCGCCGGCCTTTTGCCCCTGCGCGGCTACCGCCGTCGGGTGGAGGCGCTTTCGGACTCCCGCCTGACGGAGGCGCAGGGAAGAACCTTTTTCCAGCGGTTGGGGGAAGCGCACCGCCCTCTGCTCTACGTGGGCGGCGGGGTCATCAACGCCAACGCCTCCGCCGAACTCCGGGAGTTCGCGGAAACCTTCAACATCCCCGTGGTGACAACCCTCATGGGCATCGGCGCCCTGGACAACCGGCATCCGCTCTCGATGCACATGCTGGGCATGCACGGCACGCCCTACGCCAACTACGCGGTGGAGGATTGCGATTTCCTTTTCGCCGTCGGGGCGCGTTTCGACGATCGGGTGGCGGGCAAGGTGGCGGAGTTCGCGCCCAAGGCGTCCTTCATCGCGCATTTGGACATCGACCCGGCGGAGATCGGAAAAGTCAAGACGCCCACCTGGTCCCACGTGGCCGACGCCAAGCGCGGTTTGCGGGATTTGATCGACGCCGGAAAGAAACTCGGGTTTAAGCGGGATTTTTCGGCCTGGATCAAACACACCGACGCGACCCGGAAGGCCCACCCGTTGAATTACAACCGCAAGGCCGAAAAAATCCAGCCCTACGCGGTTCTGGAAAGAATCGCCGAGATGACCCGGGGCGAAGCCATCGTCACCACGGGCGTGGGCCAGCATCAAATGTGGGCGGCGCAATACGGCCGCACCGCCGTGCCGCGCCGCTGGTTGACCTCGGGGTCCATGGGCACCATGGGCTACGGACTGCCGGCGGCCATCGGGGCCCAATTCGCCAATCCCGGGAAGCTCGTGATCGATGTGGACGGCGACGGCAGCCTCCGGATGAATTTCAGCGAAATGGAAACCATCACGACCTACAATCTGCCCGTGAAGGTGCTCCTGCTCAACAACGAGGGGGACGGCATGGTGCGTCAATGGCAGACCCTCTACTTCAACAAGCGCTATTTCGCCATCGATAAAAATCTTCACACCTTGGACTTCGTCAAAGCGGCCGAAGCCATGGGGTTCCCTTTCGCCCGTCGCGTGGAGAAACCCGCCGACGTGGACGGCGTGCTGAAGGAATTCCTTTCGGCCCCGGGCCCGGCTTTCCTGGACGTGACCATCGACCCCTTCGCCTTCGTTTACCCGATGGTGGGCCCCGGCATGGGGTACAAGGAAATGGTGACCGGCGAATGGATCAAGGCCCGTCCGCAGGCCGCCGCCCCCCACGAGGTGCCGGGGGACGTGGTTCCGGATCTGTTTTAAAAATAGATATAATTGAGTTTTAATCCCTGAGGAGAAACGCACATGACGACCGCGGTTAAAACGGCTTCCCCCAACGGCCATTCCGGCCTGGAACTGAAGGCAAAAACCTTTTACGAAAAAGACGCCGACTTGGCGTTGTTGAAAAGCAAAAAAATCGTCGTCTTGGGCTACGGCTCCCAGGGGCACGCCCAAGCCTTGAACCTGAAGGATTCCGGCTGCCAGGTGACGGTCGCGGTGCGCAAAGGCGGGCGGGGGTATGCTTTGGCCCTCAAGCACGGGTGGGTGGAGGGGAAAAATCTGATCACCGACAACGTGGCCGCGGTCCGGGACGCCGACTGGATTCACTTTCTCCTGCCGGACGAAGCCCAGGGCCCCGTTTGGAAAAACGAAATCGCGCCGAACGTTAAAAAAGGCGTCGTGATGTCCTTCTCCCACGGGTTCAACATTCGCTTTGGGTGCGTCACCCCTCCGAAAGAAGCCGATGTCGTCCTGATTGCCCCCAAAGGTCCCGGTCATTTGGTCCGCCGGACGTACGAAGAGGGAAAGGGGACGCCGGCCCTGGTCGCGGTGGAACAGGATTATTCGGGCAACGCCTTGGCCTTGGCTTTGGCCTTCTGCAAAGGCGTCGGGGCCACCCGGGCGGGGGTCATTCAAACCACCTTTTCCGAAGAAACCGAAACCGATCTCTTCGGCGAACAAAACGTTCTCTGCGGCGGCGTCGTCGACCTCATCAAAGCGGGTTTTGAAACCCTCCTCGAGGCCGGTTACCAGCCGGAAATCGCTTATTTCGAATGTCTCCACGAATTGAAGCTCATCACCGATCTCGTGCAGGAAGGCGGCATCGGGTGGATGAACTACTCCATTTCGGACACCGCCGAATACGGGGAGTACACCCGGGGGCCGCGCCTGATCACGGAGGCGACCAAGGCCCAGATGAAGAAGAATTTGGAGGAGGTTCGGAACGGCACATTCGCGAAGGAATACCTTCTGGAAAACATCGCGGGCCGACCGTCCATCAACAGCTTCCGCAAAGCGACCGCCGAACACCCCATCGAAAAAGTCGGCGAAAAGCTTCGAGCCATGATGCCGTGGCTCAAAAAGAAAGAATAGACGGACCGGCGTCCGCATGAAATACAAGTCGCGACTGATTCCCATTGCGCCCGATGGATGGCGCTTCGTCGGGGTCTTCGGCGTCCTGGGGGCCCTTTTTCTGGTGTTCGGGGCCTGGTTCTCGAAAACCGTCGGCGGGGTGCTGGGGCTTTTGGCCCTTTTCTCCCTTCGGTTTTTTCGGGACGGCGAGCGCACCGTTCCCGTGACGACCGACCTCCTGGCCCCGGCCGACGGCACCGTGACCGAGGTCTCGGACGTCGACGGCGAAGGCTACGGCCGGGGACGCGTGATTCGAATCTTTTTGTCCGTTTTCGACGGGCACGTTCAGCGAGCCCCCCTGGCGGGGCGCGTGACCAAAACCCATTATCAACCGGGCCTGTTTTTGGACGCGCGGAACGCCCGGGCGGCTTTCGCCAACGAATCGAACGCCATTGAGATCGAATCGTCCAAGGGGCGGGTGGTGGTTCGGCAGATCGCGGGGTTGATCGCCCGGCGCATCGTTTGCTGGGTGCGCCCCGACGACGTGGTGGAAGCCGGGGAGCGGATCGGCCTGATTCGATACGGTTCGCAGGTCAATTTGTACGTTCCGTTGGACGTGGAGATCACCGTGAAAGACGGGGACAAGGTGTCGGCGGGTCAAACCATCGTCGGTCGTTGGAAAAACGCGGGATCGTCCCAACGCGCCGGCAGCGCCGACCGGACGGTCGAACCCGCGGGGGTGGGCGCGTGAGCGTGATGTCGCGTTTCGGTTTACTGTCCCGACTGTTGGGGTTGCGGGGGGAAGGTTACCCCAGCGTGCCGCCGGCCTCCACCGCGCCCGTGCCGCCGGTTCGGCGGGGAATCTATCTGCTGCCGGCCTTGTTTACCGTCGGGAATATGGCGCTCGGGTTTTTCGCGTTGATCAAATCCGTCGGCCACGAATTCAGCGCGGCGGCCACGGCCATCTTGTTCGGCCACGTCTTGGATATCTTTGACGGCGCCGTGGCGCGCCTCACCCGGACGTCCAGCCGGTTCGGAATCGAATTGGATTCCCTCGCCGATTGGATGACCTTTTGCATCGCGCCCTCCTTCCTGATGTATGAAATGGTGTTGAAAGACAATCGGTCCTGGGGTTTCCCGATCGCCCTCCTGTTCGTGATTTGCGGCGCTCTCCGCCTGGCGCGGTTCAACCTCAAGGCCCAAATGGGGGAGGCGCCGCCCTCCTTCTTCACCGGATTGCCGACGCCGGCGGCGGGCGGCGTGTTGGCCATCTTCGCCCTGCTCTACGATGTGATGGAGTTGGGAAAACCCATCCGGAGTTTTAAATTGGTAATGAATCAGGTGCCGGTGTTTTACGAAGTGGTGCCGGCGGTGATGCTCCTGTTGTCCCTTCTGATGGTGTCGGACGTTCGTTACGCCAAATTCCGGACGCAGAACTTGTTGCGGCCCCGCAGCATGCGGGCGCTGGTGTTGACGATATTGGCCGTCCTCATGATTTGGGTTTACCCCCAAAACACGATTTTCATCCTTTACGTGTCCTACATCGTGTGGGGTCTCGTCGATTATTTCCTTGGTCGCTCCCTCCGGCGACCCTCCACCCCCCACGCATCGGATTCCGAAGAACACGTCGATCATTACGGCAAATAGCGTTTCGCCCGGCGAATCGCGACGGGCCGGGGCCACCGATTTTTGAGGAGACCGTTTATGTCGAAGTCAGACCGTATCGTCATTTTTGACACCACCCTGCGGGACGGGGAACAATCCCCGGGCGCCAGCCTGAACGGGGAAGAAAAGCGTCAGGCCGCCCATCAATTGGCCGAATTGGGGGTCGATGTCATCGAGGCCGGCTTCCCGGTATCGAGCCCCGGCGATTTTGAGGCCGTCAAGGCCATCGCCCGCGAAGTTCGGGGACCCGAAATCGCCGGGTTGGCCCGGTGCGTCAAAGGCGACATCGACGCTTGTTGGGGCGCGATCAAGCACGCCAAAAAACCCCGCATCCACACGTTCATCGCAACCTCCGACCTTCACCTGCAGAGTAAATTAAAAATGACGCGCTCCCAGGTTCTCGATCGGGCGGTCGAATGCGTCCGTTACGCGGCCAAGTTGACCGGCAACGTGGAGTTTTCCGCCGAAGACGCCGTCCGATCGGATTTCGACTTTCTTTGCCAGGTGGTCGAAGCGGTCATCGACGCCGGGGCCACCACCGTAAACATCCCGGACACGGTGGGCTACGGGATCCCCTCCGACTGGGGGGCGCGCATCGGCCAAATCATCGCCCGGGTGCCCAACATTCGACGCGCCGTGGTGTCGGTCCACTGTCACAACGATCTGGGATTGGCCGTGGCCAATTCGCTGGCCGCCGTTCAAAACGGGGCCCGGCAGGTGGAATGCACCGTCAACGGCATCGGCGAACGAGCGGGAAACGCCTCCCTGGAAGAAATCGTGATGGCCTTGCGCACCCGCAAGGATTTGTTCAACGTGACGACCGGCGTTCGCACCCACGAAATCGCCAAAACAAGCCGCTTAATTTCGAAGCTGACCGGGATCGTGGTTCAGCCGAACAAAGCCGTGGTCGGGGCCAACGCCTTCGCCCACTCCTCCGGCATTCACCAGGACGGGGTCATCAAGTCCCGAACCACCTACGAAATCATGAACCCCGAGGACGTGGGCGTGGAGGAAAGCGCTTTGCTCCTGACCGCCCGTTCGGGGCGCAACGGGGTTAACACGCGTCTTAAGCATTTGGGGTTCCATTTGGCGGCCCCGGCGCTTGAAACGCTGTTTGAAAAGTTTAAAGTTCTGGCGGACAAGAAAAAGTACGTTTTTGACGACGATCTCATCGCCCTGGTGGAGGAGGAAGGCCGCGCCAAGGCGCCGGAAGTTTTTTCCATGGATTACCTGAACACGACGTCCGGCACGGGGATCGTTCCGACGGCGACCGTTCGGTTGAAGAAGAAAGACGCGGTGTTCCAAGAAGCGGCCTGCGGGGACGGCCCGGTGGACGCGGCTTATCGGGCCATGGACAAGATCACCGGCCTGCGCCCGGAACTGTTGGATTACGCCCTTCGGTCGGTCTCCTCCGGGACCGATGCCCAAGGCGACGTGGTGGTCAAGGTCGCCGACAAGGGGCTGGTGGTCACCGGCAAGGGCACTTCCACCGACATCGTGGAGGCGAGCGCCAAGGCGTATTTGAACGCGCTCAATAAAATTCTGTCGGCGCGGGCCTCGGGCCGCGCGGCCGCCAAAAAGAACGAAGGAATGTGACATGGGCAAGACACTGCTCGATAAGGTTTGGGATCTGCACACCGTCCGGGAGCTGCCGAACGGTCAAACGCAATTGTTCATCGGTTTGCACCTCGTGCACGAAGTCACGAGCCCGCAGGCCTTTCAGATGCTTCGGGAGAAGGGCCTTCGGGTGGCCTACCCGGGGCGGACCTTCGCCACGGTGGATCACATCGTCCCGACGGACCAACAGGGCCGTCCCTTCCTGGACGGCCTGGCGGAGGAAATGATGGTGGCGTTGGAGCGCAATTGCCGGGAATTCGGGGTCCGGTTTTTTGATTTCGCCTCGGGGGAGCAGGGCATCGTCCACGTCGTGGGGCCCGAGCAGGGGTTGACGCAGCCGGGCTTGACCGTCGCCTGCGGCGATTCGCACACGTCGACCCACGGAGCCTTCGGCGCCATCGCCTTCGGCGTGGGGACCACCCAAATCCGCGATATTCTGGCGACGCAAACCCTGGCGCTGGCGCGGCCCAAGGTGCGCCGCGTTCGCGTTTCGGGAAACCTCGCCGCCGGGGTCTACGCGAAGGACGTGATTTTGGCGATCGTCCGGACGCTGGGCGTCAACGGCGGGATCGGGTTCGCGTACGAATTCGCCGGCGACACCATCGAGCGCATGTCGATGGAGGAGCGCCTGACGGTCTGCAACATGGCCATCGAAGGCGGGGCGCGGGTGGGTTACATCAATCCGGACCGGACCACCGTCGAGTTTCTCAAAGGCCGGCCTTATGTCCCGGCGGGAAAGGATTTCGACCGCGCCGCGGCGTGGTGGCTTTCCATGGGGTCGGACCCGGACGCGGTGTTTGCGGACAACGTCAACGTGAACGCCGCCGAATTGGAACCCCAAATCGCGTGGGGGATCAACCCGGGTCAAACGGTGGGGGTGACCGAACGGTTGCCCCGGCCCGAGGATTCGCGCAACGGGTCCCGGGCGGGGTTGGAAGAGGCCTATCGGTTCACTTCCTTTGAACCGGGCCAAGAGGTCCGGCAAATCCCCATCAACGTGGCTTTCATCGGCTCCTGCACCAACGGGCGAATGTCCGACCTTCGAGAAGCCGCGCGAGTGGCGAAAGGCCGCCGGGTGGCCGGAGGGGTCAAAGCCATCGTCGTGCCCGGCTCTCAAAAGGTTCAGCGGCAAGCCGAAAAGGAGGGCCTTCCGGAGGTGTTCCGCGCCGCCGGGTTTGAGTGGCGCAACGCCGGGTGTTCCATGTGCCTGGCCATGAACCCAGACAAGCTGAAGGGACGCGAAATCTGCGCCTCCAGTTCCAACCGCAACTTTATCGGACGACAGGGGAGTCCCACGGGTCGAACGCTGTTGATGAGTCCGGCCATGGTGGCCGCCGCCGCGATCCACGGGCGGGTGTCCGATGTGAGGGAGATGCTATGAGCCTCGATTCCAAAATCCCGTCGGTTCAAGGGCGCGCCGTCGCCGTTCCGGGCGACGATATCGACACCGACCGCATCATGCCCGCCCGCTACCTGCGGTGCGTCACGTTTGAAAGCATCGGGCAATACACCTTTCAGGACGAACGCTTCGACGCCGTCGGAAAACCCAAAGCGCACCCGTTCAACGATCCCCGGCATCGGGGGGCGTCGATCCTGGTGGTGAACAAGAATTTCGGATGCGGGTCCTCCCGGGAGCACGCGCCGCAGGGAATCCTCCGTTGGGGAATCCGGGCCATCGTGGGGGAAAGTTTCGCGGAAATTTTCGCGGGCAATTGCACCGCCATCGGGTTGCCCGTCGTGACCGCCGCGGCCGCGGCGGTGCGGGAGCTCGCGGCGTTCGCCTCCGTTCGTCCGGACGAGCCCGTCGTGTTGGATTTGTCGGCGAAAACGGTTCGCTTCGGCGACCGCACGGTTCCCGTCGAAATGCGGGAATCGGCCCGGACCTTGTTTTTGGAGGGAACCTGGGATTCGGCGGCCACCTTGATCGGCGCCATGGATCGGGTGCGCGAGACCGCCGCCCGCCTTCCCTACCTGGCCTGGTCCCCGGGGCGGTAGACCGCCGTGGATCCCATCGACGAATCCGGACCGGCGCCCGTTCCCCGCATCGCCGAGCGGGCCGCGACGGATTTCGTCATTGAAATCCACAATCCCGATGGTAAAACGCTCCGCGGAATCTCGCGATTGCTGGATTTGTCCGTTTCCGGGGCCTGCGTGGATTCGACGACGGATTTGATCGAAGGCGATCGGTTTGTGATTCGACTTCTTTTGAACGCGAAAAGCGTGATCGCGATCCCGGTGACGGTCGTGTGGAAGCGTTACTTTACGAAAACCTTTCAATACGGGTTCCAATTCGGGGAATATCCCGAAGAAACGCGGCGCGCCATTGAAACCTTCGTGGGGGAATACTCCGCCAAGTTGCGTAAGATGGGCCCGAAAATTCTATTTACGGACACCGGCGTCCAGGAAGTGTAACGGAATCACCGGCCGATCGAACCTTCGGCGGCCGCGCGTCGAATCGCCGTTCGAAACATCCCATTCCGCTTTGTGAAAGCGTTCCCAAGGAGTTTCTATGCATTCGTCAAAAACATCGACGGAAAAAGACCACCGTGTTCTGGTGTTAAACGGCGACGGCATCGGTCCGGAGGTGATGACCGAAACCCTCCGCGCGCTGGACGTCCTCAAGCGCCGTCACGCCCTGCGGTTGGAATGGGAAACGGCTCTTATCGGCGGGGCGGCCATTGACGCCACGGGCGGTCCCTTGCCGGCCGAAACGGTCGCCAAAGCCAAAGCCGCCGACGCGGTCCTTTTGGCGGCGGTCGGCGGACCGAAATGGGACAAAATCGAATGGTCTCTGCGTCCCGAACGCGGTTTGCTGGGCATTCGAAGCGCGTTGGGGTTGTTTGCCAACCTGCGTCCCGCGGTGTTGTATCCCCAATTGGCGTCGGCTTCCAGCCTGAAGGCGGAGTTGGTCGCGGGTTTGGACGTCATGATTGTTCGGGAGTTGACGGGGGACGTTTATTTCGGGCAACCGCGCGGCGTGCGCACCCAGAACGGGGAGCGCGAGGCCTTTAACACCATGATTTACCGGGAATCGGAAATCGAACGCATTTTGAAAGTCGGATTCGAACTCGCCCGGAAACGCGGTCGGCGCCTCTGCTCCGTTGACAAAGCCAACGTGTTGGAGGTGTCGGGGCTTTGGCGCGAAACGGCGGAGCGGTTGGGTCGACAGTATCCCGACGTCGCGTTGTCCCACATGTACGTGGACAACGCGGCCATGCAACTCGTTCGGCAACCCAAGCAATTCGACGTTTTGGTGACGGGGAACCTTTTCGGCGATATCCTGTCGGACGAGGCGTCGATGTTGACCGGTTCCATCGGGCTCCTCCCGTCCGCTTCGCTGGATTCGGCGGGGAAAGGCCTTTACGAACCCATTCATGGATCCGCCCCGGACATCGCCGGCCGCGGCGTCGCCAACCCCCTGGCCACGATCCTTTCCGCCGCCATGATGCTGCGTTACAGTTTTAATCGTCCCGATTTGGCGGCGAAAATGGAGCAAGCCGTTTCGATGGTTTTGGACCGGGGTTATCGCACCGGCGATATTTACACGGAGGGTCACCGCCGCGTTGGAACCCGTGAGATGGGCGATGCCGTTTGCGCCGCCTTGGAAACCCTTTAAACCCCGCCGCGCCCATTAAGCCCCTCGGCGCCGTCCGATGATGGATGCGCAAGGCGATGAGAGTTCTTGAGGGATGATTCCGCATTTACAACACTGTTGCATTTACAAAAGGTTTCTTTAATCCAATCTGTTTAAGATAAGGGCATGAACCGACCGGGAGTTATTCCCACGGACCGTCCATTGATTCGCCCCGGAAAGGGCATTCTTCGCCTTTCGGCGGGTCTTCTCGCCGCGGTCCTTGTCGTTCAGAACGGCGTGTTTGCCTACGCCACGGAATCCGAATTTTGGGCCGCACGCCGCCGGGCGACGCGAAACGCGCGAACCTTGCGCCCGAACCCGACGTTCCTGGCCCGCGTGCCGGCGGGCCCCGCCGCCCCCGAATCCCTCCTCCCGCCCCCGGCCAAAACCACGGATTGGCGTCCCGTTGAGACGGGCGATTCGGGCGTGCCGACCAACGCCCCCGGAACCGCCGCCCTCCCGAAACAAATGGCCCAAATACTCCAAAATCACGGTTCGCTTCGGGACGTCTATATTTCAAAACAACCGCGGGCGCCCCTCGTTGTCCACATTCAAGACCTGCACGACTCCCTCGACGCCCAACGGAACACCGCGGCCATTTTGGAAGCTTTGTCCGACGCCCGCGGGCTGACGCTCGTCGGTTTGGAAGGCGCCCAGGGCGCCTTTGCCACCCAGGCTTTTCGGAATTTCCCCGAGGAAGCCCTGGCCCGTTCCCTCGCCGAC
>DAOQNO010000023.1:0-10499 GCA_035332125.1 Elusimicrobiota bacterium
GCTTCGACGGCTTCGGGAATTGCGGGAGCAGTCGGAGGTCAAGGCCGTCGTTTTGCGCATCAACACCCCGGGGGGCACGGTGGCCTCCGTGCAGGAAATCCACGGGGCCGTCCTGGCGCTCAAGGGGGACGGAAAAAAAGTGGTGGCCTCCCTGGGCGACATCGCGGCGTCGGGCGGCTTTTACGTCGCCGCGGCGGCCGACCGGATCGTGGCCAACCCGGGGTCGTTGGTCGGGTCCATCGGCGTGGTTTTTCATTTGATGAATTTCGAGGAACTCACCAAAAAAATCGGCGTCCAGGCCACGGTCATCAAATCCGGGGCGATGAAGGACATGGGATCGCCGTACCGACCGTTGAGCGCCGAGGAGCGCCGGGTGTTCGAAGGTCTGGTGGCCAGCGCCTACGGCCAATTCCTGGAGGCGGTGGCCCGGGGTCGGAAGATGCCCCTGGACCAACTGCGTCCCCTGGCCGACGGACGGGTGTTCACCGGCGAGCAGGCCCGGGCCGCTGGCCTGGTCGATGCCCTCGGAAGTTACGACGACGCCTTGAAAGAAGCCGCCGCTTTGGCGGGCATCAAATCGGCCCACCCCAAGATCATCGGACCCGTTCGCTCTTGGGACCGGTGGTTGGAGGCTTTCGGCGGCCTCTTCGAGGGCCCCTTGGGCGAATGGCGGCGGTTGTTGGGCGTGCGCGGGTCCCTCCTCTATGTCTGGGAATAACGAAACCCCCGCCCGGTCCGCCGGGGACGCCTTGGATTTGATCGGACGAATGACCGTCGATCCGGCGGCCGCCTTTGACGACGTGGCCGCCCATCCCCGGGTCGGATCGGGACTCCTCGTCATGACCTTGGCCGTGGCCGGCCGGGTCCTGTCCGATCCCCTGCCCTGGGACGACGGGGCCGTCGCTCTCGTTCGACGGTTCGGGGCCACCGTGGCGGGAAGTCTGGTCCTGTGGTTTCTGTTGGCCGCTCTGGGGCACGGGTTGTCCCGGCTGGCGGGCAAAAAAGGGCGGTTCGAATCGTTCCTCTCCGTCGCGGGGTGGGCGGGTTTGGCGCTCTGGGGGGAATTGCCTTTCCGCCTTTTGGCCGCCGCCGCGCCGGACGTCGCGCTCCTGGCGTCGCCGCCGCGCCTCTTGTTCCGGTGCGTGGCCTACGGCCTTTGGTGGTGGGGCCTTCAACGCGTTTACGGGTGGTCCCGGGGCGGCGCCCTGCTGTTGATGTTGATCCCGGCTTTGGCGGTCGGAACGCTGGTGTTCGCGTTGGGGCTCGCCGCGGCGCTCTTTTTCACCGGGTCGGCCGCGTTTTTTCATTCCTTGATCCACTGATTTTCCCGTTGCGCGACGGGACAACTTCCATTACGCTTAGAGGGTCGTTCGCTCAGGAGGAAGACCTATGATCGTGGCGTTCGTGGTGTCGGCGGGGTTGGTGTTGGCGTTGGTGTTCGGCGTGGGGATATACAACGGGTTGGTGCGCCTCAAAAACAACGTCGGCAAGGCGTGGTCCAACATCGACATCGTCCTGAAGCAACGTCACGACGAGCTTCCGAAACTCATCGAAACCTGCAAGCAATACATGAAGTTCGAGCAGGACACGCTGGAAAAGGTCATGAAGGCCCGGGCCGCCGTCTTTTCCGCCCGGGAAACCGGCAACGTGGCCGCCCTCGGTCAGGCCGAAGGGCAGCTGCGGGGCGTCCTCGGCGGTCTTTTCGCCGTCGCCGAAAACTACCCGGACTTGAAAACGAACCAGACCTTCCTCAACCTCCAAACCCGGGTGTCCTCCCTGGAGAACACGATTTCCGACCGCCGGGAGCTCTACAACGAAAGCGTCAACCTGAACAACACCCGGCTCGAGCAATTTCCGGATTCCCTGGTGGCCCGGTTCGGGTCCTTCAAGGCGTTTGAGTTTCTGAAATTCGACGCCGCCGAAACCCAGGACGTCAACGTCAAAAACCTCTTCTCGGCATGAAAAAACTCGCCGCCGCGGCCGCGGCGGTATTTCCGATCTGGGGGTATTTGCTCCTCAAGGCGGAGCTGTCGGGCGGGGCCGCGTGTTGGGGGTGGGGGACCTTTCTGGCCGCCCTCGGCGTGTTTTCCTTCCTCTGGTTTCTCGAAAGTTTCCGCCGCTACCGCTTGCTCGAAGACACGCCGACCGCTAAAATCGCCTCGGCGCCCCAGGGGTACGTCGAAATCGACGGGCTGGCCGAAAACCTCCCGGGCAAATCCCTGAAATCGCCCCTGTCCCTTCAACCCTGCGTGTGGTTCCGCTATTCCGTTCAGGAAAAACAAGGCAGCGGGAAAAACGAGCGGTGGGTGACCATCGATTCCGGCGAAAGCGCCACCAGTTTTCTGGTCAAAGACGGGACCGGCGAGGCTCTCGTCCTTCCCGCGGGGGCCGACATCGCCCCGGCCGTCAACCGGTCCTGGTCCGGCAGCACCCCGAACCCGGCCTCGGAATTCGTTCCGACCGGGTCGACCTTTTTTTCCGGGTTCGGCCGTTACCGTTACCACGAGGAATTGCTGGCCGAAAGTTTTCCGGTCCACGTGGCCGGGTGGTTTGAAACCATCCAGCCCTCCCGGGACACGGAAAAGGAGTTAAACGATAAACTCCGTTCGTTGAAGGCCGACCCGGAAAAATTGAAGGCCCTGGCCGACCGGGACGGGGACGGCCAGATCAGCGGGGAGGAATGGGACGCGTTGCGGGCCCGGTGGCGGGGCGAATTGATCGAGGCGAACGCCCATCGCCCGGTGGAACCGGCGGTCCACACAATGATGATCCCCTCGGACCACGCTCTTCCGTTCATTATTTCGGGAAAAGGGGAGGACGGCGCCGTGTCCCTTTACCGGTGGTGGAGCCTCGCGGGGGCGGTGGGTTTTTTGACCGCCGGCGCGGGGTGCGTTTTCCTGCTTAAGAAGGTCCTACCGTGAACCCCGGGGGGATTATCGTACAATGCCGTCCATGAGCCGCGACGCCGAATCCCCGGTCGATGTTTACGCCGCCCAGCGGGAAGAATTGATGTCCACCTTGATCGGTCTGTCCCGCCGGAACGAGCCCCTGCGCGTGCACGAAAAGAACCGTTTGACGCCGGACGACATTGTCCGGGTTCTGCAAAAGATCCGCCACGGGTACGGTTTTTCCCGAACGGAGCGGACGGCCCTGACCGACGCCGGATTCGATTTGGATCGATTGTTTCCCGACCGATGACCGCCGTGTCCCCGACCCGGACCTCCGTTGCGGAAATCGAGGAAACCCTGGCCCGGCGCCTGGGCCGGCGCCATTGCGTCTTGACCAACCGGGGCACGACCGCCCTGGCCGCCGCTTTTCACGCCCTCGACCGGGCCCCGGGAACGCGGGCCCTCTTTCCCGCCGCCATGTGCTCAATCCCCGTGTTCGCGGCCGGGTACGCCGGGTGGGCGCCCGGTTTCGCGGACGTGAGTTTAGCGGACGGAAATTTTGATTTGGCCGATGTGGAACGGGCGCTGGTGGAATCCCCCGGCGGGGTCGGCGCCGTGGTCCCCGTCCACATGTTCGGCAAAATGGACGACGTCCACGCCTTGTGGGACCTGTGCCGACGGCACGGCGCGGACCTCGTGGAGGACGTGGCCCTGTCCCTGGGCGCCCGGCGGGGCGAGACCCCGGCGGGGGGCGTCGGTCGGATTTCCACCTTGAGCTTTGTTCGTAAGATGCTTCCGCTGGAAATGGGCGGGGCGGTGGTGACCGACGAGCCGGCGTTGGCGGCCCGGGCCCGGGCTTTCGTCGCGGCCCTTCCGCCCGAGGACAAAAGGCGTCGCGGCGAAGTGGCCGCCGCCATGAAAGCCTTTCACAACGTCACCGCCTACGTGGCCGCCGGCGGTTGGGCGCGCCGGACCCTTCTGGCGCCCTACGCCGAAGAGTTTCGCCGGCTGCTCCTGGCGTCGGTCCCCGACGGCGATTGGGCGGATTCCATCGTGCTGGACGAATTGAACAAGCTGGACGACGTCGTCCAGGCCCGCCGGGCCCGGGCCGAGGTGTACGAGACGACTTTGAGCCACCCGGCCCTGTCCATGATGGACCGAAGCGGCTCCAGTCTCTTTGCCTTTCCCGTGCGATTGCCGGGGTTCGCCGCCGAGGGATTTTTAAAGTTCGCGGAGGAGCGGGGGTGGTCCTTTCGCCGCGTGGCCTACCCGGATATTTCGCCGGTGTTCGGGGCGGACCGGGCGTTTCCAAACGCCGCGCTCGTGGAAAAGGAAACCATCGGGTTGCCCGTCGACGACAACCAGCCGGTGTCGGCCTTTTGGGATTACGCGGCGGATTTTCGGGAGGCGGTCGACCAATACGTCCGGTCGTCGCCCCCCGAGGGGGATTGGCGGGGCCAACTTGAAGCGCGCATGGGGTGAATCATGAAAAAATTATTTTTGGTGCTCACGTTGTTGGCGGTCGGTCTCGGCGCCTGCAAAAAGAAAGGGGAACCGGGCGTTCCCGGAACGGGCCCCGGGGGAAGCGGCGCTTCGTCCGGCGGCGGCAAAGGCGGCCCGGGGGCCGGCGGCGGGGAGGGCGACGTCGGTTCGGGCGCGGGCAAAGGAAGCGGACCCGGCGGATCGGCCTCCTCCGATGGCGGCGCGGGAACGGGCGGGGGGGCGTCGGGATCGGGCGAAGGCGGAAAATCCGGCGCGGGCAAAGCCGACGGGGGCAAGTCGGCGGGCGGCGGGGCAACGGAATCGCCCGCGGCCGCGTCCAAGGACCCGGCGGCGACCAAACCGTCGAAAGAAGCGGCGGCGGCGAAATCCGACAAGCAAAAAGAGCAGGAAAAGAAATTGGCGGAACAGCAACGACAGATCCAGGAGCAGATGAACCGCAGCCTTCAGGATTCCATCCGCCAAAACCAAATGATTCTTCAACAGCTGCAAAACGAGCGGGCGAACCAACAGGCCATTCAAAACATGATTCAGACTCAACGGCAAACGCAACAGGCCATCGACGCGGCCCGCCAAGCGAGCCAGGCGTCCCAACAACAAAAACGCTGACAAGCGGACAAGGGGAACACCATGAACGAAAACGTGAGCATCGCCGACAGTCAACGTCTGGTTAAACTCGTGGGGTATTTCGCGACGCCCTTCGCCCTGATGGTGGGAGGCCTGGGGGTGATCGTGTCGGGAGCCACCGACACGGTGCGCGCCGTGTGCGTGGGTCTCCTGGGGTTCAGCGGATTCCTGAACCTGATATTTCCCAAATTCCTCGAGGGGCAATCGGCCGACAAAAAGGGCCCGAACGTGCGCGTTCGGATGGCCTTGAACGTTCTCGTCAACGCGCTCCTGGTCTACTTCCTCGGCGTGGATTTCCCGTCCATCTGGTTGATTCTGGCCCTGTCGCCCTTCGCCACGGCCATTTACGGGTCCCGCCGCAAAACGGCGGTGGCGGCCGCGACGTCCGTGGCGATTCTCCTCACCGTGCATGTCCTTCGGGGGGACCACCGGTTCGTCGTTTGGGCGGAGACCCTGGCGCGGGTGGGGTTCATCGTTCTCATCAGCCTGATGATCAACGGCGTGGCCAACCTGGTGTCCCGCCCCGAAAAAATTCTCTGAACGTCGTCGCCCGCTACTATCGCTGGCTCCACGGCCGCTGGCCGGCGGGGCGGGTGGAGCCGTTGCCCGTGGCGGACGTCCACGGGGAGACCCCGCTGTCCGGGGTGTACGTCGTGGGCGATTTGAAGGGCGTCCCCCTCTTGAAATTTGCGGCGGATTCCGGCGCCCGGGCGATTCGACGCATCGCGGCGGAACGCCGAGGCGCCCCGCTCCTCGCGCCGGAGGACGGCGTCGAGGTCCTGATCCTCGGGGCCGGCGTCGCGGGCGCCGCCGCGGCCTTGGAAGCCCGGAAAACCGGGCTGTCCTTCGCCGTGATCGAAGCCGCCGAACCTTTCTTCACCGTCGCCAACTTCCCCCAAGGCAAACCCATCTTCGCCTATCCGACCGACCTGGTCCCCGCGGGCGAACTGCAATTTTCCGCCACGGTCAAGGAATCCCTTTTGGAGGACCTGCGGTCCCGTTGGGCCTCCTCCGGCATTTCGACGGTGGCCGGCCGGGCGGAGCGATTGCGGCGCCGAGGGGCGGGATGGGAAGTCCTCCTGGCCGACGGATCCGCGCGGCGGGCCGCCCGGGTTGTCATCGCGCTGGGGCGGAGCGGTCATTTTCGTCGATTGGGCGTGCCCGGGGAGGACCGGGACAAGGTCACCCATCGTCTGCACGATCCCCGGGACCACGCGGGAAAGGACGTTCTGGTGGTCGGCGGGGGGGATTCGGCCCTGGAAACCGCCGTCGCCTTGGCGGAAAGCGGCGCGCGCGTCACCCTCAGTTACCGGAAAGGGGAATGGTCCCGGCCGAAACCCGAAAACGTCGAACGCCTGAACGCCGCGGTGAATCCGCGGGCGCCGGGCGCGGAAGGCGGTTTTCCCGAGGGCGCGCCCCGGGGCGCCCTGCGACTGGCCCTGGGCACCCGCGTCGTGGACATCGGCGCGTCCGAAGCGACCCTGGAATCGGACGGGGGCCGCCGGGAGAAAGTTCCCAACGATCTCGTCTTCGTGATGGCCGGGCGGGAAGCCCCGGTGGAATTTTTCCGCCGGTCGGGCCTTCCGATGAGGGGGGAATCCCGCCCCGCGGGGTGGGCCGCCGCGGCGTTGTTCATGGTTTTCCTGGCGGCCCTCTACGATTGGAAGGCCGGAGGATTCCTGGAGTCCCTCTGGTCGCGCGGGTCCTTCCCGGGCGCGGTGCCCGAGGTGTTGTCGCGCCTGGGCGGGATCGCCGCGGCTTGGATCGCGGACCGGCGGACGCTTCTGGGGACGGTGGCCGTTTCCATGAAAAGCCGCTCGTTCTATTACACGCTGATCTACACCGCCCTCGTGGGTTTTTTCGGCTGGCGGCGCGTCCGGAACCGCCCCACGGCCTACATCAAACGACAAACGGCGACGCTGTTCCTCGTCCAGTTGATCCCGCTTTTTATTCTGCCGGAAATCGTCCTGCCTTGGCTGGGATACAACGGATTTTTCACGGGCGGCTGGCGGGAAGCCCTGGCGGACCGCCTGTTCGAGAAATACATTTCCTCCGCCGATTACGCCGCCGGCCTTTGGCCCGCCTGGGGACACCCCCGCGCCTACTGGCGGGCCTACGGTTTCATCCTGGCCTTCCCGCTCAACGTCTACAACGTGTTCACCGAGCACCCCAACGCCCTCTGGTTGGGGATTTGCTTTTTGCAAACCTTCGTGCTGATCCCCGGGGCGATTTATTTTTTCGGGAAGGGGATCTATTGCGGTTGGGTGTGTTCCTGCGGGGGACTGGCGGAAACTCTGGGGGACGCCCAGCGGTCCAAAATGCCCCACGGTCCGGCTTCGAACAAATGGAACATGGTCGGGCAGGCCTTTTTGGCGGCGGCCGTGGCGCTGTTAATTTTGCGAATTTTAAGTTGGGTTTGGCCCGGCGGGGAAATGGAAAAAATCTTCGGCTTGTTTTTCGAGGGGAAAAACGCGGCTCACCGCCTGGTCAACCCGTTCAGTTATAAATGGATCGTGGACATTTTGGCGGGCGGGGTGATCGGGGTGGGCTTGTATTTCAAATATTCCGGGCGGGTGTGGTGCCGGTTTGCCTGTCCGTTGGCGGCCCTCATGCACCTTTACGCCCGCTTCAGCCGGTTTCGCATCCTGGCCGACAAAAAGAAATGCATTTCCTGCAACGTGTGCACGTCGGTGTGCCACCAGGGCATCGATGTTATGAACTTCGCCAACCGAGGCCGACCCCTGGCCGACCCGGAATGCGTCCGGTGTTCGGCCTGTGTGGCCGACTGCCCCACGGGCGTCCTGTCGTTCGGCCGCGTGGACGGGAAGGACCGGCCCGTGGCCCTGGACCGGTGGTCGGCCCGGGCGCCGACCCTCTAGCGCGGGTCGGCGTCGTTCACGGACCAGTCGTAGCGGAAATCGGCCCCCGCGAATCCCTTCTTTAACCTCGTCCGAATATCCGCCGCGTCCGGACGTGGGGCGGCCGCCAGCAACCGGGACAGATACGCCGGCGCTCCGCCCACGGCCTCAAAATCCTCCCCGTACCATTTCAAAAGGCTTGAAACCACCAGCCGTCCGTTCTCGAGCCGCAGGTGCCGGGGCGCGTTGGCAAAATCGAAGGCGTTTTCCGACAAGGTTTTTTCCAGATTGTCTTCGGTGTAGGCGAAGGACCTTAGCCGGGGGCAGTCCCGGGCGCCGCACACGAGGGCGAAATGAATCCGAGGGTCGAACCCGGCGGGGCCGAGCGCGGGAAGCGGTTTTTGGCCTTGGCGGGACTTTCCGTGGAGAATTCGGTGTTCAATGTCGTTCAACGACAGCCGCTGGGCGGCCGCGTCGAAGGGAGCGTCGAAAAGGGCGAAATCGTCGCTGATGGACCGAAGCGTCGGCCGGTCGGCCACGACGGCCAACACCCGCGCGTTGTAGGTGTTGATCCAAAAAGCCGAGCGCCGGGCGTCGCTCCATCCGGCGACGGACGCCGTGGCGGCCCAGGCCAAATAACGGTCCAGGCCCGCCCGGTCGGCTCCGCGCAGCCCGGCGTAATCCACCCGGCCGTCGATGTGGACCCGGGTCCGCAGGACTCGGTCGAGGTCGTCGACGGGGGAAGCCGCCCGGGCGGCGCCCGTTCCGATGGCCAGCCAGAAAGCAGTCACGACGGTTTTCGCGTTCAGGGGGACACCTCCCAAAAGGGCACGATGCCTTTTCGGCGAGGCTCCCGCAAGCGGGGCGCGCTTCCGGTCCTTGACGCGGAGGGGTCGCGGGAATAAACCGCCCTCCCGTATTCGCACGGGACAGAGCCCGGTGCGAATGGCGGGCGAGCTTGGATGGGCGAGGCCATCCCTTGACGGCGGGTCCCCAAATGGGGCAAAATACCCCTGAGATCGACGGAAAATGGACCCCCTCTCGCCCCAATCCCAGTTGCACCTGTTCGCTCAACCCGAGCGCAACAAGATCACGCACATCATCAAACGCGACGGCCGCCTGGTGGCCTTCAATAAATTAAAAATCGTGAACGCCATCTACCGCGCGGCCGTCGCCGTCGGAGGACGGGACCGCGACCGCTCCGAGGCCCTGGCCAACCAGGCGATGAAGGCCCTGGGCGCCGTTTATCCGGCGGGGTCGACCCCTTCGGTCGAGGAAATCCAGGACGTCGTGGAGAAAGTGCTGATCGAAAACGGCCACGCGAAAACGGCCAAGGCGTTCATCCTCTACCGCCTGGAACGGGCCCGAACCCGGGAGAAAAAACCGGAGGTGACCGCCGTCGAGGATTACATCCCCTACAAGGTGCTCTGGCGCGTGTTGTCCTGGAACGTGGACCACGGGTGCCACACGGTCGAGGGGTTGAACGCTCAAATGGCGGGCGGTTGGAAAAAACTCATCCGGGACGCCGAACGGGCCTACCACGACGAAATCCACCACGTGGCCGACATCGTGTTGAAGCGCCTGCCCGACGTTCGCCTGGTCATCGTGGCCGGGCCCTCGAGCTCCGGCAAAACGACGACGACGATGAAAATCAGCGAACGCCTCAAATCCAAGGGCCACCCCTTCCTTCTTCTGAACCTGGACAATTATTTCCGGGAGCTTTCCGAGCAGCCGAAGGACGAATACGGCGACTACGATTTCGAAATGCCGGTGGCCCTGGACCTTCCCCTGATCAACGAGCACCTCGGCCAATTGAT
This sequence comes from Elusimicrobiota bacterium, assembly GCA_035332125.1. Taxonomy (GTDB): domain Bacteria; phylum Elusimicrobiota; class Elusimicrobia; order FEN-1173; family FEN-1173; genus JADKIY01. Next base: position 9,691 of record DAOQNO010000023.1, read on the forward strand.
GGAGGGGCGGCCGATCCGCATGCCGATTTACAATTTCAAAACCGGCCGACGGGAAAAGGAAACGAAGGAGTTCCGCTTGCGGGAAAACGAAATCCTTCTGATCGACAGCCTGCACGGGCTGTACGACGGCATGACCGGCGGCGTGGCGCCCGAAACGAAGTTCAAGTTTTACATCGAAGCTTTAAGCCAGATCAAGGACGCGGACGGGGAATATGTCCGCTGGGCCGATTTGCGCCTCATGCGGCGCATGGTCCGGGACAGCTGGCACCGAAGCTACGACCCGGCGATGACGGTCGGCCATTGGCATTACGTGCGGCGCAGCGAACTGCGCTACATCGTGCCGTACATCCAGCGGGTCGACTACATTTTCAACGGGGCCCTTCCCTACGAACTGCCCTACCACCGGGCGCGCCTGGCGGACCACATGCCCGCCATCGTCGAGAAGTTCAAAGGGGATCCGAAAAAGGCCGACGCCCTCCTGCGGGCCGAACGGCTCCAGCGGCTCATGGCGGCTTTGAAATCCCCCGCCTCCACCGACGACGTGCCGGACGATTCCCTGCTGCGGGAATTCATCGGCGGCAGCCGGTACCATTATTAGCGAAATGCTAAAATGAGGGCATGAGCCCGACGTCGACCGGGGCCCGGGCCGCCGCGGACCGGCCCGAAACCACCGATCGCGGACGCCGTGGGCTGGGGTGGAAAACGATTTTGTTCAATTGCGATTGCCACTCGTTTCAGGAAGTGGCTCTGCAGTTGATGAAGGCCATCCGTTGCGACTACACGCGCGGGTTGGCCCTGGCCAACGTGGT
>DAOQNO010000024.1:0-10304 GCA_035332125.1 Elusimicrobiota bacterium
CGGGTGGCGGCGTGGCCGCGGTCTTTCCGATCCTTTTGATAAACGGTCCAAAGTCGCACCAAATACCCCTTGGCGGCGGCGGGGCCGCCGTACTGGAACAGATCGTACACGCACTGGGCCAGGCGGGCCCGGGGCGCGTCCTCCATGTCCATCCAACGAACGGCCTCTTCGACCATTCGGCGGTATTCCCGGGACCATCGCCCGCCGAACAACGGACGGGATTTTCGAAGAAGCTCCGCGCGGTCCTCGAGCACCTCCCAATAACCGGGCAGGCGGGGCGAGTAGGCTTCGAACCGCCGGGGGTCCGCGGTGGCGGCCCGGCCCAGGTCGAAGGCCCGAAGGTTTTCCTCCAGATCCTGGGGGGGCACCATGCGGCCGATGGCTTTCTTCAAATTTTCCAGCCCGATGGGGAGGACGCCTTTTTGATAGAGGGCGCCCAGAAGCAGGACGTTGGCGTAAAGTTTCGTCCCGAAGAAGGCCTCGGAAATGTTCGAAAAGTCGAGGCCCAAATACTGGTCGGCCCGGGTGTGGGTCCGAAGGGCGGCTTCCAATTCAAGGACGGAAAAATCGTCCTTGCCCAGGAGCGTTTTGACCGTCGGCATCTTGTGGGTGTTCACCACGGCCACGGTGCGGTCCGGGCTGGCCACCCGCAGGTTGACCTTGGGATCCAGGCCCCGGACGGACTCCAGCAGATCGATGCCGAGCAGGACGTCGGCCCGACCGTAGGGGACGAGGGGCGCTTTGACCCGTTCGTCGGGCGAGTAGATGACGTGCCCGTAGACGCCGCCGTTTCGAATGGCGAGGCCTTTCTTGTCCGCGAACAAAACGTGGTACCCCTGGAGCATCCCGGCCTGGACCAAAATTCCGGTGATGACGCCGGACCCCATGCCGCCCACGCCGGCGGTGTAGCAGTACCAGCCTTCGCCGAGGGGCTTGGGGGTCACCGGCGGCAGGGGCGCGGATTCCCAGGGGCGGGGCCCCGGGGCCCGGCGGCGGCGGATGGTGATTTCCTCGAAGGACGGGCACACTTTCCCCTTGGCGCAGGCGCCGTCGGCGATGCAGAGGGATTTGTCCGTGACGATTTTGGGGCCGTGCAGGGTTTCCTCGATGCCGAGGCCCGGGCACCCGGTGGCGTTGGTGCATTCCAGGCAGTATTCGCAAACTTCGGGAGTGATGTTGATGACCTTTTCTTCCGGCATGAACCCCAGGGCGCGGACGATTTTTTTGCGCTCCTTGCGGACCCGCCGGTGGTAGGTGATGCCGCATTCCTTGTCGGCGATGACCACCTTGACGCCGGATTTCAAAATGACCTGTTCCAAGAGCGCCCGGTAGGATTCCCGATAGGCCGGGTTCACCCGGAAAATGGGGATGCTGTCCCGGGCCATGCCCCGAATGACCTGTTCGATGTCCTGGGCGAAGGTCTTTTCGGACATTAAATTCTCGGCGCTCCCGGGCGTGGGCTGGTGGCCCGTCATGGCCGTGGTCTTGTTTTCCAGGATGATGTAGGTGATGTCCTGCCCGTTCTTGATGGAATCCGACACCGCGAGCATGCCGGAGTGGAAGAAGGTCGAGTCCCCGAGAAACACCACCTGCTTGTTTTTGATGAAGGGGTCCATGCCCGAGCCCGTTCCGCCGCCCAACCCCATGCCGGAATAATCCTGCATGAGGCCGATGTTGGGCTCGAACTGGAGCATGGAGTGGCAGCCGGACTCGCCGTGGAATATCACTTCGACGGGGTCGCGCTTGTGGTTTTGCTTCATGAACGCCGCGTCCTGGAAATCGGCCTTCAGGGCCTTGGTCACCGTCGAGGAGTCCCGGTGGGGGCACCCGGGACAGAAGGTCGGCGTTCGGATCGGGATGGAAATCTTGTAGTCCGCGGTTTGACGCGCCCGGGCCACGGCCCCGGTGCGGGGGGCGGCGGGTCCCGCCATTTTCATTTCCAGGAGGGGCGCCAGGCGGTCCATCACGATGGCGACGTTCAACCCCCGCTCCACGGGGAACCCCGGGAGTTCGTCGGGAAACTTCTTCCCCCACACGGCGGGCGGACGCGTCAGGCGGCCGTCCTGGTGGGCGCGCTGGAGGGCGCGCATCACCTGGGTTTCCAGGAAATCGCGCTTCTCCTCCACGACCACGAGGTGTTCCACCCGGGCGGCGAAATCCCGCAACAGGGTTTCGTCCAAGGGGAAGGACATGCCGAACTTGAGAACGGGGAAATGACCGGCCAGGCCCATTTCGTCCAGGGCCTGCACGAGGTAGCCGTAGGACAGGCCGGCCGACACGAACCCCAGGGGCGCGGCGCCCGCGGGGCCCTCCACGCGGTTCAAGCCCCGGGTCCGGACGGCCGCCAGCAGCTTTTGGTAACGGGCCGCCAGCGTGGCCTCCCGAAGGGAGGTGTGGGGCGGGATCATGACGGTGCGGTCCACGGGCAGCTGCCCCGCGGTCAAAAGGGTCCTTTGAAGATGATTCACCGACGGAAACAAATTGGGCCGGCAACGCACGGTGCCGCCGCCGTCGGCCTGGTTCGTCGTCAGAACGTAGGTGAAGTAAAGGTCGGTCTCCCCGGACAGTTCGAAGGCGTCTTTGATCCAGTCTTTGATTTCCTGGAAGGTGGCGGGTTCGAGCACGGGCATGTGCAGGTGGAGGCTCAGGAACCGGGAATCGGAGTTGATCTGGGTGGTTTCGTTCCAGGGATCGTCGCCCACGACGACCAGGGCGCCGCCGGCGGGCTGCCGGGGCTCCGAGAGGTTGCCGATGGCCAGGCCGTCGGCGGCCACGTGCATGCCGACGGATTTCATGACCGCCATGGCCCGCAGGTTGGCGAGCCGGGCGCCGTTCAGCCGCGCGGCGGCCAGGGCCTCGTTGTTGGCCATCTGGGCCACGACGCCGTTTTCCAGGAGAAGAGGCGCCGCGCGTCCGACCGCGTCGAACACCTCCGACACCGGGGACCCCGGGTAGCCGGTCAAAAGGGCGATGCCGCCTTCCAGGGCGCCCTTCAGCAGAAGTTCGTTGCCCGTGAAGGCCGCCCAACCGTCTTCTTTTAGAAATCGTTTGTCCACAAATCCTCCGATAAAAAACCGCGGCGCCTAACGGCGCGAAGAGTCCAACAATTCCCGGGCGTGCCGCAGGCCGATGTCGCCTTCGGCGGCCTTGCCCGTGCCGCCGAAGAGGCGGGCGATTTCCTGCACCCGGTCCGAATCCGTCACCGCGCGGACCGTGGTCCGCGTCCGGGTTTTTTGAATTTCTTTTTCCACCACGAAATGCCGGTCGCCGCAGGCGGCGATGGTGGCCAAATGCGTCACGCAGAGCACTTGGTGGGAGGCGCCCAGCTTCGCCAATTTTTTCCCCAAGACCGCGCCCAGGGCGCCGCCCACGCCGGCGTCGATTTCGTCGAACACCAACACCGGGACGGCGTCGGTTTTGGCCAAAACGCTTTTGATCGCGAGCATCACCCGGGACAATTCCCCCCCGGACGCCACGTCGGCCAGGGGGCGCCGTCCTTCGCCGGGGTTCGGCGTGAACCAAAACTGGACCCGGTCCACCCCCGCGCTCGTGTAGCGGCCGGGCTCGGCCGCGGACTCGATGTCCAGGGCGGCGTGGGGCAAACCCACCTCCCGGAACTCCTTGTTGATCGCGGTCTCGAGCTTCTTGGCCGCCGCCCGCCGGGCCGCGGACAGTTTTTCCGACCGGGCGGCCACCTGCTTTTCCGCCGAGGTCAGTCGCTCGGCCATGTCCCGGTTCTTGTTTTCCAAATTCTCCAGACGGTCCAATTCCTCGGCCACCCGCGCCCGGTAGGCCACCACATCGGCCAGGGTGGGGCCGTATTTCTTCTTTAATTTCGCCAGTTGGTCCAGACGGGCCAGGGTCTCCTCCAACTTGGCGGGATCCTGTTCCACGCCGCCCGCGAAGGCCTCCAGCCGCTGGGCGGCCTCCTCGAGTTGGACCACGGCCCCGTCCAACAAATCGCCCGTCTCGCCCAGGGGCGCGCCCAGGGACCGCAGGGTTTCCACGCGAGCGCGCGTTTGGCGGGCCAACTCCGTGGCCGACCCTTCCCGGCGGGTCAACGCGTCCAGGGCCTCCTCGGAAGCGGCACGCAATTTTTCGGCGTTCTTCAGCTGGGGCAGCAATTGGTCGAGTTCGGCCTCCTCCTCCGCCCGGGGGTCGGCCGCGTCCAGTTCCTGCCGCTGATAGCGGTACAAATCCAGCCGCTGGGCCCGTTCCTGCTCGGAAAGCGCCAGGGCGTCCCGCTCGGCCACCACGGCCCGCCAGGTTTCAAAGGCCGCCGCCACTTCGTCCCGCAGGCCGTCCAACCCGCCGTGGGCGTCCAGCAAATCCCGTTGCTCCGACGTCTTCAGCAACAGTTGGTGCTCGTGCTGTCCGTGCACGTAGGCGAGCCGTTCGGCCAGCCGCGCCAGGGCGGGCAGGCCCACGGGCCGGTCGTTCACGAAGGCCCGGGATTTTCCCCCGACCTCCACCTCCCGGCGGATCAAGAGTTCCCCGGGATTCTCCTCCGACACGACGCCCAATTCCTCGGCGATATTCCGAAGGCGCGGCGAATCGACGTCGAAGCGCGCCGACACCGTCAACCGGGCGGCCCCTTCCCGGACCAGCCCGGCGTCGGCCCGGCGGCCGAGCACCAAGCCCAGGGCGTCCAAAACGATGCTTTTGCCCGCGCCGGTCTCTCCCGTCAATACGTTCAACCCGGAAGCGAATTCGAGGGCGTCGTCCTCCAGCAAGGCCAAATTCTTGATGGTCAAATGCGTCAACACGGCCTAACGCTCCCCCCAACTCAGTTTTTCCCGCAGCAAGGAAAAGAAGGGCTGGTCCCCCTCGGCGAAAATCCGGACCCGTTCCCGGGCTTTGCGGAGGGTCAGGGCTTTTTCGGGGCCCGCCGTCCAATGCTCCTGGCCGTCCAGGGACACCACCAATCGTTCATCCCGGTGGCGGGGGTCCAGCCGCACCTCAACAACGCTTTCCGGCGGCAAAATGATGGGGCGCTGGTTCAGACTGTGGGCGCACACGGGCGTCAGCACGAGCAAATCCATCTCCGGGGACACGAGGGGCCCGCCCGCGGCCATGGAATAAGCCGTGGACCCCGTGGGCGTGGCCACGATCAAGCCGTCGCCGACGTAGTTGCCCAGCAGGGCGCCGTTCACGTGAACGGACAACCGGACCGCCCGCCCCGGGGACTGGGCGTGGATCACCGCGTCGTTGAGGGCCAGGCGGCGCCCGGCGGGGGCGTGCCCGCCGGCCGACAACATCATGCGGCTCGTGGCCGGAAGGCGGCCCTCGAACAACCGCTCCAAAATCGGGTAAACGCGCTCGATGTCCGTGGCCGTCAGGAACCCCAGCCGCCCGACGTTCACGCCCAGGAGCGGCACGCCGTGGGGCGCCGCGAGGCGGGCCGCCGCCAGCAAGGTCCCGTCGCCCCCCAGGGCCAGCACGGCCTTGGCCGCGCCCAGGCCCGACCGGCCCACGACCCGGACGCCCCGGCGGGCCAGCCAGGCCTTCAGTTCGGGCAAGGCCCGCCGCGCCGCGGTTTTATCGGGGTTGTGGAAAAGGGCGATGGGCGAAAAGGAACCGGGGGATTTCGTCATGCCGAACTCTCAGCCGAGGCTTTCCCGTTTAACCAATTCCTCCCACACCTTGAGGACGTCGCCGTCCCACCAACCCCGCTCCACCTCCTCCCACATGGTGCGGAAGGCTTTCTGCACCGGGTAGGCGTCTTTGTAACTCCGCCGGGAAGTGAGGGCGTCGTAGATGTCGACCACGTTGACGATGCGGACCAGCTTGGGCACCTGGGCGCCCTTAAGCCCGTCCGGGTACCCGGTGCCGTCCAGGCATTCGTGGTGGTGACGGATCATGGGCAGGATGCCTTCCAAACTTTTGAGGCGCTGGCAGATTTCGCACCCGATGGTCGGGTGTTTGCGCATGACCTCCCACTCGGCGTCGTCCAGGGGACCGGCCTTTTGAAGGATCGCGTCGGGGATGCCGATCTTTCCGATGTCGTGGAGCATGCCCGCCTTGCGGAGGGAATCCAGCTCGAAGGCGTTGCAGCCCAGGGCGCGGCCCAGGGTCACGGCGTAGCGGCCCACCCGGTCGGCGTGGCCCAGCGTGTAGCGGTCCTTGGCTTCGATGGTCCGCACGAGGGTCATCAAAATCGCCTCGGCGTCCTCCAACTCGTCCGTCAGGGACTTGATGCGCAGGAGGGACCGGATGCGGGTCATGAGCTCCGCGGGCTGGTAGGGCTTGGGAAGAAAATCGTCGCACCCGGCTTCGATGGCGCGCACACGCTCTTCGTCCGGCAACAGCCCCGTGACCATGATGACGGGAAGGAGGCGCGTGGTGTGGTGGTTTTTGATTCGACGACAGGTTTCCATGCCGTTCAGGCGGGGCATGTCAAAATCGATGATGCAGAGGTCGGGGGGGCGCTCCTGGATCCGCTCCAGGGCCTCCTGACCGTCCTGGGCGGTCACGACCTGGAACCCTTCGATCGTCAACAGTGTTTCGAGGGCTTTTTGGGCGTAGCGGTCGTCATCGGCAATAAGAATCGTGGCCGAACCCGCGGGCGTCATAGGAGGAGATGATACCAGATTCCCCCCGGCGGCTCAACGGAAAAGGCCCCGGGAGGCCGACGGTTTACCCCGGCGAAATCAAGGCGAAAGCGCCTTTCGCGTTCAAGCCCCGGGCCGGGACGGCGGCGCTTCGGTCGGACCGGTCGCCGAGACGACTTCAAAGAGGGTGTATCGGTCCAAAGGCTCCCGGGACAGGGTGTAAGGCAGGGCCCCCCAGGCCGAGGCGTAAAATCCGGCGGCGCCCAGGTTGTCCATCACCCGCAGGGGAAATCGGGAGGAATACTCGTACCGGACCAGGGGACGCATGCTCCGGGGGCGGAACCACCAGCGCGGCATGATGACCTCCGATCGCAGGAGCAGATCCCCCGGGCGGAAAACCGTGGATTCAAAGGCCGGTTTCCACCCGGCGTCCTTCAGGTCGCTGCCGGTGAAGGAATCCCCCAAAAAATAGCCCGTTCGGCCGTGGCCCAACCAACCGGCGGCCGTCACGTCCCGGATGATCCAGCGCCCGGTTTCCGCCTGGAGGTAATCGGCGAGGCCCAGACTTCCCCCGGCCACGGTCAAGGCCGCCAACCAACCGGCGAGGCGCCGGCCCCGCCGCTGCGGAAAAAGTTTCATCGTTTCTTCCCAACGGCGTAGCGATAGAAAAATCACCGGGGGAAGCAGCGTCAGGTAATAGCGGGCCGCGACCCATTGCATCACGTAAACCATTTGAACGGAGGCCGCCAACAGCCACAGCCAAAGGAACCGGTCCAGGGGGTAACGGGAGAGGAGGGCCGCCCGACCGGATTCGACGAAAAAGGCCGCCCCTCCGACGATAAAAGCGGCCATGAAGAGCGCCTGAAAGGGCGAAAACCCGCCGAAGGGACTCGACAAGAACCACGCCAGCGCCGTGGCGGACAGCAGAACCCAGAGCCGGGATTTTTGGGAGCGGAGGACGCCGCTCCAGGCCCCCAGGGGAAGGAGGAACACGCCGGAAAAAAAAGCCAGGAACACCAGGATGTGGCTCCAGGCGAAGGATTGGATCACGCGTTTGGAGGATTCCGTGAGGTGGACCGCCCCGTAGGTGGCGAGGTTCCAGAAACTCCAGAGGCCAAGCACAAGGAAGGGGATCGCCAGGGCGGCCAGGCGAAGGGGTCGCCGGCCCGATTCCCGGTCGAACCACCACAAAAGGCCCGCCAGGGGGACGACGGTGGCCGCCGTGTATTTCGTCACGATGGCCAACCCCATAAACGTCCCGGCGAACATCAGCCATCCGGCCGACCGGCGTCGCAGGCCTTCAAACCAGCCCCAGAGACCGCCCAGAAAAAAGACCAGCATCGTGGAGTCGATCAACAGGGCGTAGGAAGACAGCCAAAAGGCCGGCGTCAGGGCCGCCAGGGCGGCGGCGGGGCCCGGCGGCACCGCGAACCGCTGGGCCAGCAAATACAGAAAAACGATCGCCGCCCCGGAGACGAAAAGGGCCAGCAAACGGACGGCCCACAAACGGCCCCCCGTGATTTTCCAGAAGAGGGCCAAAAGATAATGGTGCAGGGGCGGGTTGACCATGCGGGGCGGCTGTCCCCGCTCCCAACCGACGTTGTCCACGCCGGCGTCGTCGGCGAGAAAGTCGTAGGGCCGCGTGGGGTGCTCCAGCAGGCCGCGAGCCATGAGCAGGTGGTAGTGGTCGTCGACAAAATAGGCCCGCCCGATGAACGGGAGGCCCAACAGAACCGGGAGAAGGCCGAACCAGAGCGCGGCGGGGATCTTCTTGGTCACGGGGGCATTATAGCGAATCAAAAAAGTGGGGCCATGGAACGCGTTGGCGATCCATGGCCCCGTTGGCGTTTGCGGCGGCCTGTACACCGAGTCCTGTCCCCGTCGGCGACCGACGGGGCCGGATCATTTCTCTGGGCCCGACGTCGCCGTCGGGCTCAAGCGGTCCACCGGGAACGTCGACCCCCTTGCGGGGGCCGGGGGCCGGGCCGGCCCGCGCGCGTTCCCTACGACCTTTCTCCGGACGGGGTTTGCCGCCCCCCGTCTCTCGACGGGGGACCGTGAGCTCTTACCTCGCGATTTCACCCTTGCCGTCCCCCCTCGCGGGGGTCTTGGGCGGTGTGTTTTCTGTGGCACTTTCCGTCGGGGGCAAACGCCACCCCCCGCCTTCCCGTTGGGAAGCGTCCCGCCCTGCGGGGCCGAAGCCCCCGGAGCTCGGACTTTCCTCCGCGGCCGTGTTCGCCGCGGCGATCCGGCGGCCGCCGTAAATCAGTGCGTCTTTTTCTTGGCTTCGTCCAAGGCCCGGTTCGCCAGCGCGTCCGCCCGGGTGTTGTGGGCGTGCCCCGAGCGCATCACGTGCTGCACCGTCAACGCGTCGAAGCGGGCGGCAACGGCCTTGGCCCGGGCCAGCAAGGCCTTCATGCGTTCGTCCTTGGCGCGGTACTCGCCGTTAAACTGCTTGACGACAAATTGGGAATCCGTGACGACGCGGGCGCGCCGGGCGCCGGCCCGGGACAATTCCTCCAGGGCGCGGATCAGCCCCTCGTACTCGGCCACTTGGTTCGTGTTGATCCCGATGGCGACCCCGAGCTCCCGGACGGTCCGGTCCGCCGGATCGACGACCACCAGGCCGAAGGAGGCCGGGCCCGGGTTGCCCCGGGAGGCGCCGTCGCAATAGGCCGTCCACACACCGTCGGCGGCCGAAGGAAAAAGAGGGAGCTGGGTCAGGAGGCGACGGCGGGTTTGGGAACGATGAACAGAAGGCGCGAGCAGCTGTCGCAGGCCACGATTTCCTTGCCCTTCATGGCCTGGTTGACGGTGTCGGCCGTGAGCAGCGTGCGGCATCCCCCGCAGGTCATGCCGTTGACGGGGACCACCACCACGAAACCGGGCCGGCCGCGCTGGACGGATTCGTACCGGCTCCGGGCGTCGGCCGGGGCCGCGGCGGCGAAGGCGTCCCGCTCGGCCGTTTTGGCGGCGACCGCGGCGCGGCCCTGGGCCTCTTCGGCGTCCAGGGCGGCGATCTTCTTTTCGATGTCGGCCCGCTCCCGCTGAGCGGCGACGTCGTCTTCCTTGGATTGTTTCTGGAGTTTCTCGATGGTTTCCATCAGGACCAGGACCTGGTCCTCCAAATCGGATTTCTGCTTTTTGGCCGCTTCGATTTCCAGCAGGAGGGCCTTGTAGGCGTCGTTGGATTTGACGCTGTTCAATTGGCCGGAATGTTTCCGAACCTGCTGGTCCTGGGTGTCGATTTCGATTTCGAGGTTTTTCTTTTGAACCTGGGCGTCGGTGAGGGATTTCTTGCCGGCGTCAAAGCGGGCGGCGGAGGCGGCGATCTGGGCTTTCAAGGATTCGCGTTCGGGCGACAGGCGGTCCACGGACGCGCGCAGCGCGTCGAGCTCTTTGTCCATTTCCTGCAGGCGGATCAACGACGCGATTTTCTCGTTCACGGTCTTCCTCGTTTTCCGGCGGCCGTCGCTCCGGTGGGTGGTATAGGGATTGAACCTATGACCTTTCGCGTGTGAGGCGAACGCTCTGCCGCTGAGCTAACCACCCACCGGAGCGGCGACGAAGGCTGATTATACCAGATTGTCAAATTTGGGCCCTGGTGGAGTTGAACCACCGGCCAACCCGTTATGAGCGGGACGCTCTAACCGTTGAGCTAAGGGCCCGCCTCGCGCACCGACGGTCCGCCGGGTGGACCCTCTCTCCAGCGTTTTATTCCACGTATTCGCGGAGGAGCTTGCTTCGGCTGGG
>DAOQNO010000025.1:0-10224 GCA_035332125.1 Elusimicrobiota bacterium
GGTAGTCGGCGTTTCCGCCGGCCGCGGGCCACACCAATATTTCGGGGACGTCGTAGGGATGGAGGGCTTTGATCCGACGGAAAAGGGCGGGCAGGCGGGGCCGGGCGGATTTGATGAACAACAATTCTTCCGCCGTCCGCTCGACGCGGCCCTTCCAGCGGTACACGGACGCGGCCCCCGGCACGGCGGTGACGCAGGCCGCCAAACGCTCCTCCACCAAGGCCCGGGCCAGGCGCCGACCGGCGGGGCCCTTCGGCGCCGAAACCAGGAGAAGGACCGGTTTCACTTCGGGCGGTTGAGGGCGGCTTTGAACCGGCCCGATTTGTAAAGTCGGGCGAAGGATTCGACGCAGGCCGGATCGAACAATTTGCCCGCGCCGCTCTCCAGTTCCTTTAGGGCGACGTCGGGCGGCAAGGTTTTGCGACCCCCGGCGCCGGTGGTCAAAGCGTCAAAGGCGTCGACGACCGCCAGCACCCGGGACCCGTACGGGATGCCCCCCGCGGACAGCCGGTCCGGATCCCCCAGACCGTCCCAACGTTCCGTCACGTGTTTCACCAGCCGCGCGGCCTCGGCCAAGGCGGGCACCGGGTTGAGCACCGCCGCGCTCACGCGCGACACTTTGGACAGGGCCTCCCGTTCGGCCGGGGTGAGATCCGATTTTTTCGTCATGAGATCCGCCGGCAGGGTGGCCAAGCCGATGTTGAAAAGCAACGCCGCCCAATCCAAGTCCCGGAGCTCCGCCTCCCGGAAACCCAAATTTTCGGCCAAGGCCTGGGACAGGGCGCGGATCCGTTCGTGGCGGCCTTGATCCAAGGCCGTCCGGGTCTCGATCAAATCCGCCACGAGGCCCAAGACGGAACGATGGGCGTCCACCAATTCCCGGTGCAAAAGGGTTTTTTCCAGGGCCGCCGAGCCCATGAGGGCCAGCCCGCCCAAGCCGACGACGTCCTCCTCCAAAAACGACCCGCCGTTCTTTTTGTTGATCAGTTCGATGACGCCCAAAAGACGACCCTGGGCCGCCAGCGGAGCGACCAACAGCGACCGGGTCAGGATCCCCGGCGCCTCGTCGATGGTTTTGGAAAAACGATCTTCCTTGGTGACGTCCGTTACCCGAAGGATTTCCAAACTTTCGGCCACCGCCCCGGCCACCCCCTCGCCCTTTTTGAACGCCAGGGACACTCCTTTCCCGGCGGCCGCGGCGGTGGAGGCGGCCAGGGACAATCGCTCCGCCCGGGCGTCCCAGAGGAACACCTGGACGGCTTGGGCGTTCACCAGGCGCGCGGACAGTTCCATGAAATTCTTCAACACCCGGTCCAGGGAAAGCGTAAAGGCAAAAGGTTCGACGGATTTGAGGAGACGGGTCATCTGCTGGGGCGGCGTGGCGGCGTCGGCCATGGCTTTCAAGCGTTCGTTTTCGTCGCCCAGGTCCTTCACCCGGCGCGTGTTTTGTTCCTGGACCTGCAGGGCCGCGTCCAGCAATTTACGCGTTTCGGCCAATTGGGCCTGGGCGTCCCGGAGCGCCCGCCGGGCTTCTTGAAGTTCCGCCGCGGCGGCCGGATTGGTCTTGGGCGTTTCCGGTTCGACGGGTTTGGTCGCCGGCGTGGGAAGGGCCTTGGCGGCCGCCCGCTGGCGATGGAGATCGATCACCAGGGCCGTCAAATGGGCCAAGGACACGGCCAATTCCAAATCGCTGGAGGCGAAAACCCCCTTCGGGGTTTTATTGAAGAGCTCCAGGACCCCCAGGGGGGTCTCGTCCAATTGGAGGGGCACCGCCAACAAATTTCGTATTTCGTAATGGGCCACGTCGGCCACGTCTTTGCGGAACACGGCGCTTTTGGTCACGTCGGGAACCGTGACGGGTTCCCGGTTTTGAAACACCTGTCCGACGATGCCTTCGTTGAGTTTCACGGGCGCGGCTTTGAGGGATTTTTCACGGTCGGCGGATTCCGCGGCCGAGAGGGAGGCCCAACGGGCGGCGGCGAAGTCGAACTGCCCGGTCGCGGGGTTCGCCAGGTAAACGGTGCCCGCGTCGGCGCCCACCAACTCCATCGCGCTTTCCAAGATTTCCGAGAGGACCGCCTCCAGTTTGGCGGGGGACCGGGCGTAGAGCGCAATGTGTTCCAGGGCGGCGGCCCGGCGTTCGAGGGCCTTGACGGTGTCGAAATAGACGTCCCGGGCCCCCTTAGCCACGGGAGGCCTCGGGACAGCGCGCGCGGAGGGGGCAGTCGCCGCACCGGGGCACGGTCCGGCAATGGGACTTGGCGTGGGCGACGATCAGCGCGTGGGCCTCGCGGTACAACGGCACACGCCGGGGGAGGCGGCGGTGGAAATAGGATTGAATCATGTCGGTGTTATTGTAGCGAAAAAGTCGAAGGCGGTGTGCCAGGCGGCGCGTGTACGCGTCCACCACAAACACCGGGTGGCGTCCGGCGTACAGCAAGAGGGAATCGACGGTTTCGGGGCCGAACCCGTTCAGGGCCAGGAGCGCGGCGCGGGCCTCGGGGAGCGGTCGCGAGAGCAATCGGCCGAGACGTCCCCCCCACCGGTCCCCCAGGTGGGCGGCCAAGCCGCGCAAGCGCTTCGTTTTCTGACGGAAAAAACCCGAAGGACGAACAAGTTTTTCCAAGAGGGCCGGGCGGAGAACCCGCCACCGGTCGAGCCGAAGGGCCCGGGCCCGTCGAAGGGCGGTCAGCGCCTTTTCGACGTTGGTCCAGGCGGTGTTTTGGGTGAGAACGGCGCCGATGGCCACTTCGTCCTGCTGGGCCGGGGTCAGAAAACCGCGGGTCCAACGGGGATCGTAACGCGCGGGCCGGCCGGGAGCCGGGGCCACGGGCCACCACCCCGGGGGGCCGTGGCGCTCCCGCAAACGGCGCACCACCCAGGCGGGCGTGGCGGGGATTATTTTTTTCCCGAAGGTCGACGTCGGGGCGACCGGGCGTAACGTTCGGCCAACGCCACGTACCGCCGGGCGTTTTCCCGAATTTCCCGGGCCTCGCCGTCGGTCAGCTTGCGCACCGAGCGCGCGGGAGACCCCAAGGCCAGCCGGCCGGCGTCCACGTGGCCGCCCGGCGGCACCAGGGCCCCGGCGCCGACCAAGGCGCCTTTTTGCACCACGGCGCGCCCCAACACGATGGCGCCCATTCCGATCAGCGCGTCGTCTTCGACGGTGCACGAATGGAGAATGGCCCCGTGGCCGACGGTGATGCCGTTTCCAAGAATCGTCGGGACGCCGTGGTCGGTGTGGATCACGGCGTTGTCCTGCACGTTGGTGCCTTCGCCGAGGACGATGGGCTCGATGTCGCCCCGAAGCACGGCGCCCGGCCAAACGGAGGCGTGGGGCCCGATGCGCACCCGGCCGATCACGGTGGCCGACGGGTCCACGTAGGCCGTGGGATGAACCACGGGCGTGTCGCGGCCCAGGGCGCGAATCATCGGGACCGCCCGCCGCCCAGGCAATGAAGCAGGACGGCTTTTTGCACGTGCAGGCGGTTTTCGGCTTGATCGAAGACCACGGACCGGGGGCCTTCCAAAACGGCGGACGTGATTTCCTCGCCCCGGTGGGCGGGCAGACAATGCATCACGACGGCCCGGGGCGCCGCCCGGGAAAGCAGTTGATCGTTGATCTGGTACGGCCGGAAAACCGAGCGGCGTTTTTCGGCTTCGGCCTCCTGCCCCATGGAGGTCCACACGTCGGTGTACACCACGTCGGCGCCGCGGACGGCGGCGGCCGGATCCCGGGTCACTTCGACGGACCCCCCGGACGCCCGGGCCAGCGCGGCGGCCTTTTTTTGCACGTCGGCGTCCGGGGCGTAACCCGCCGGGGTCGCTGCAACAAATTGGAGGCCCAACACGCCGGCGGCCAGCATCCAGGAATGGGTCATGTTGTTGCCGTCGCCCACGTAAGCGAAACGGAGTCGCCGAAGATCGGCCGTTTTTTTCAGCCGGAAAGCCTCGAGGGCCGTCTGAAGGTCGGCCAGCACTTGGCAGGGATGCTCCTTGTCCGTCAAGCCGTTGATCACGGGAATGTCGGCGTGGAGCGCCAGCTCCTCCACGTCGGCGTGGCGGTTGGCCCGCATCATGAGGCCCGACAAATAGCGGGACAGGGTGCGGGCCGTGTCGGCCATGGTTTCGCCCCGCCCGATCTGCAAATTGCGGGCGTCCAGCGTGAGGGCGTGCCCGCCGAGCTCCACCATGGCCACGGCGAAGGACACGGACGTGCGGGTCGAGGGCTTTTCAAAAATCATGCCGAGGGTTTTCCCCGCGAGCCGTTGCTCGGGGCGACGGCGGGCTTTGAGGCGGCGCGCCTCGGTCAGCAAGCCGTCGATGTCCGAAGCGGACAAGGCGGCCATGGAAAGCAAATCGTGTTTGGCGTGGGTCATAAAAATCCTTCGTGGGATGGTCAGCGGCCCCAATCGGGGGAGAACGAACGGCCGGGAATGTTGCCCAAACGCCGGGGGCTGGAACCGTCGGCGTTCATCACCCACAGCTCCGGTCGTCCCCGACGGGAACTGGTGAACACCAGGTGGCGCCCGTTGGGCGACCAGGCGGCGTTCTCGTTGTTGCCTTCCCCGAAGGTCAGCCGGGTGGTGCGTCCGGTGGCGACTTCCAGGGTGTAAATATCGTAGTTGCCCTTCACGCTCATGGTGAAGGCCAGGAGGTGGCCCAGGGGCGACCAGCCGGGGGAATCGCATTGCCCTTCGGTCGTCAAGCGTTGGAGGTTCGCGCCGCTGGTGTCCATGGCGTAAATCTGCGGAGGCCCCGGGCGGTCCGAAGTGAAAGCGAGGCGGAGGCCGTCGGGCGAGAGAGTCGGCGCGGTGTCCGCGGCCGAGGAGTTCGTCAGCGTTTTGATCCCCCGGCCGTCCAAATCCACCTGGTGCAAATTGGGCTCCCGCCCCAGGGACAGGGTGGCGATCAGGGATTTTCCGTCGGGGGCCCAGGCCGCCGCGCTGTTCAATCCGTCGTAACGGCAGACCGCGCGCCGGTCTTTCCCGTTGGACCGCATGACGTGGACTTCGGGACCGCCGTTTTTGTAGGACGTGAAGACGATCCACTCCCCGTCCGGGGAGAATTTCGGGAAGAGGGCGATGGAGCGGTCGTTCGTCAGCCGCTCGAAATGGGTGCCGTCGTAGTCGACGACGCAAATTTCTTTTTTGCCCGTGGCGTCGTTGGCGAAAACGATGCGGGTGGAGGCCACGCCGGGCTGGCCCGTAAAATACCGGATGATTTCGTCGGCCCAACGGTGGGCGGTCCGCCGACCGTCCTCGTCCTGGGGGAGGGACTTGGTCAGGAGGATTTTCCCGGTACCCGCGTCCACCAGGGTGCCCTCAAAGGCGGGACGGCCGACCCCCCCGCCGGTCAATCGGCCCGCGGCCACGACGTCGGCGCCCAAACGGGACCATCCCTCGAGCGGAACTTTCGACCCGTCCCCGGCCGGGCCGCCCTCGATGAGGGTGAAGAGACCGGGGAACTCCAGGTCCCGTTTCAACGCGTCGAAAAAATCCTTGCCCGCCGCGGGCGACCCCGCCTCGGCGGTGATTTCCGCCAGGCCCAAATCCGTCTTCTCCCCGCGGCTGGACAGTTCCAAATAGAGGGAGTCCGCGGGCCGACCAACGACCGGCGTCGCCAACAGGAAAAAGAGGGCCCAGCGTTTTTGCACGGCGGGGACCGCTAAGGGGCCTTGGGGGCCGCCGCCTTCGGGGCGGTCTTGGGTTTCGCCGCGGGCTTCGGCTTGGCCGGGGCCGCCTTCTTGGGCTCATCGCTGCGCAGGGCGGCCAACCGCTGCCGCGCGGTTTGGGATTCTTTGCGGTGGGGGTAGGTTTTGAGCACGGATTCGTAGACGGCGATGGCGTCCGCCGACAGCCCTTGGTTTTCCAGAATCTGGCCTTTGCGAATGAGGGCCGCGGCCACGTACGCGCTTTTGCCGTGGTCGGCCAGCACCGCGTCGTACGCCGCCAGGGCGTCGGACCAATTGCTTTGGGCCAGGTGGATTTCGCCGATCATGTATTGGGCCAGGGGCGCGCGTTCGGTGTCCCCGTACTGGTCCAAATAAGTTTGGAAGGTGGTGAGGGCCTGGTCGTAGCGGCGGTGGTCGTAGTCGCTTTGGGCGGCCGTGAAGAGACGGGAGGGCGACGGGGCGGGCAGGGATTTGACCCCCTGCATGGTTTTCACCACCGTGTCCAACCGGTTGGTGATGTTTTTGTCCAAATCGTCCAGTCGATTGGCCAGGGAAGCCATCCGGTCGTCGCTTTCCTCCAAATGGGCGGACACCACGTCCAAATTCCGATTCAGGTCCCCCATCTTGGCCAGCACGTCGGCTTGATTCCCTTGAAGGGCGTCCTGGTTATCTTTCAGGGCGGTTTGGAATTCTCCCTGGGCGCTCTGTTGGGCGTTCAAGGCGGTTTGCAGGCGGATAATATCGCCCCGCAAATCCTCGATCTCCTGGCGGGTGGCCAGGCAGCCCCCCAGGGGGAGGACACCGACCAAGACCGCCGCGAACCGGGCCTGGCGCCGAATCATTTTGGAAGGGGGATCTGAACGGCGGCCGGTGCCCGCAGGGTCGTTTCGCCCCGCCGGTTTTGACGCCAGCAATCTTCGTCCGATTGGGTGCACACCGGTCGCTCCTCCCCGTAGGAAATGCCGCTCAGGAGGGCCCGGGGAATGCCCAGGGACGCGTAATAGGTCTGCAGGGCGTTGGCCCGGCTTTGGCCCAGGGCCAAATTGTATTCCAGGGTTCCCCGTTCGTCGCAATGGCCTTCGACTCGGATTTTGACGCCGGGGGAGGCTTTGAGAACCGCCTTCAAAACCAACGCGTTTTTCTTGAGGGCGGCCCGGGCGTTTTCGGAAAGCTCGGCCCGCATGCCTTCAAAATAAACGGGGTCCAGGAAACCGGGGGCGCCGGCCCAATCCGTGCCGACCGACAGGGTCGGAACCGCCGGGGCGGCGGTTTCGGTCGCCGCGGGGGCGGCCGTTTCCGTCGCCGGCGTTTCCGGCTCCGGACCCTTGGCCTTGGGGCACCCGGTCAAAAGAACCGCGGCGGCCAGCCAGGGGGACAATCGGAGGTAAGAAAAAACGGAATTTCGCATTTTTGGGGCTCCTTGTTTCGTGAGTGGCAAAATTGTGGGGGCGAGGTTAGTTAATCATATTCCCCCGCCGTCTGGCAAGCGCGTTGCGGTCCGGATCAAAATCTGCTATTCTTTACGTCTCAAACCATGTCTTCCCCGGTGGACCTTTTTTCGCTGTCGACCGCCCACGAGCGTGTTCAGGAACGACTCCTTCATGCCGCCCGCCGTGCCGGCCGGCGCCCGGAGGACATCGATCTGGTCGCCGTGACGAAAAACCAGCCCCCCGACCGGGCGGCGGAGGCCGTCCGCCTGGGATACCGGCAGCTGGGCGAGAGCCGTGTTCAAGAAGCGGCCGGCAAACGAGTCGCTCTGGCGGATTTGGGCGCCACGGACGTGCGGTGGCATTTGATCGGCCATCTCCAGTCGAACAAGGCGCGCCGGGCCGTGGAACTTTTTGATTGCGTGCAATCGGTGGACAGCCTGAAATTGGCCCACCTTTTGAACCAGGAAGGCGAGCGCCGGGCCCAGCCCGTGTCCTGCCTGGTGGAAGTCAAAATTTCGGACGAACCGGCCAAGCAGGGGCTTCCCCCGGGAGAGCTGGAGCGGTTCCTGACCGACACCGCGCGGCTGTCTTTTTTGCGCATTGAAGGATTGATGGGGGTGGCCCCCCTGGGCGAATCCCCCGAAGAAGCCCGGCCTTCTTTTCGCAAGCTGCACGCGTTGTTTGAGCGGTTCAACCCGCATTTTCTCGGTGGGCGGCCCATCCTCTCCATGGGCATGTCCCAGGATTTTGAGGTGGCCATTGAAGAAGGCAGCACGATGATCCGCGTGGGCACGGCGCTTTTCGGCCCCCGACCCGCGTGACCGCCCGTCGACCGCGCCTCGCCGTGATGGGCGGGGGCAACATGGGCGGGGCCCTCGTGGGCGGCCTTTTGGCCGCCCGAACCCGCCGGGCCGCCGACGTCGTCGTCGTTGAAATCGACGGCGCCCGCCGCCGCGAATTAAAGAAGAAATGGGGCGTGGGCGCCACCGACGACCCCCGGACCGCCGTTCGGGGAGCCGACGCCGTGGTCCTGGCCGTCAAGCCCCAGCAAATGCCGGATCTTTTGGGCGCCTTGGCCGGCGCGGTCCGGCCGTCCCAGGTGATGGTCTCGGTCGCGGCCGGGGTTACCACCGCGTCCATTGAAAACGCCCTGGGCCCGGTGCCCGTGGTGCGGGCCATGCCCAACACCCCGGCCCTGATCCGGGCCGGCGCCATGGTGTATTGCCTGGGTCGCTTCGCCCGGGCGGCCCACGAAACCCGGGCGCGTAAAATTTTATCGGCCGTCGGCCCCGTTTGGAAGGTCGAGGAGAAGGACATGGACGCCGTGACGGCCTTGTCGGGCTCGGGCCCCGCGTACGTGTTTTACCTCGCGGAAGCGATGGCGGCCGCCGGCGCCGCCCTGGGATTGGACCCCGCGCTGGCCGAAAGCCTGGCCCGCCAGACGGTGTACGGCGCGGGACGTCTTCTGGCCGAATCGGCGGACCCCGCGGGGGAATTGCGCCGGAAGGTCACGAGCCCCGGCGGCACCACCCAAGCCGCCCTCGCGGTGCTCGAGGCGGCGGGCGTTATACCCATTTTCGAAAAGGCCCTGGACGCGGCCCGACGGCGATCGAGCGAATTGTCGTCGTCGGCCCGCGGATCCCAGGCCCCAAAGGAGAGCAACCCATGATCATTCGTGTCCGAGTGATACCCAACGCGGTACGCAGCGAAGTGGTCGGGCGCATCGGTTCCACCGTGCGCGTCAAGGTGGCCGCCCCGGCCATCGACGGAAAAGCCAACAACGAGCTGACCACCTTCCTCGCCGAGTTCTTCGAAGTGAAAAACCGCGGCGTGAAAATCGTCCGCGGGCAAAACGGGAAGGAAAAAACCGTGGAAATTTCCGGACGGGCCGAGGAAGAGCTCGAAGAAGTGATGGAGACGATCCCTTAAGAAGCGGGTCTTCCCCGCCCCGGCGCGCGTCGGCCGGGGCGGGGCCGCGCCGCTCCATGCCTCTCTCCCCCTACCGCTGGTCGGGTCGCTGCCTGTGGGTCCTGGAACAGCGGGACCTTCCGCATCGACAGCGTTTTATCCCCTGCCGTTCCGCCGCCGACGTCGCCCGGGCCATCCGCGACATGTCCGTGCGGGGCGCCCCGGCCATCGGCAACACCGCCGCCTTCGGCCTCGCCCTGGCCGCCCGGGAACGCGTGTTCCGCCGACCCGGGGATCTCGTCGCCCACCTGGAAAAAGCGCGCGCCCGGTTGGCCGCCACCCGGCCCACCGCCGTCAATTTGTTTTGGGCCCTGGAACGCATGGCGCGCGTGTGGCGCCCCGCGCCGGTCGACAATCTCCCGACGCGTCTCGAACGGGAGGCTCGGGCGATCCACGCGGAGGACTTGGCCAGTTGCCGCCGGATCGGCGCGGCCGGCGCCGGTCTCCTGCCCCGGGGCGCGGTCGTCCTCACCCATTGCAACGCCGGGGCCCTGGCCACGGCGGGCCACGGGACGGCCTTGGGCGTGGTCCGCTCCGCCCACGCGGCGGGCAAAATTAAAAAAGTCTACGTGGACGAAACCCGCCCCTACCTCCAGGGCGCCCGCCTCACCGCCTGGGAACTGGACCGGGAAGGCATCCCTTACGAAATTTTGACGGACAACATGGCGGGCCACATCCTCAAAACCGAGCGGGTGGACGCCGTCGTGGTGGGCGCCGACCGCATCGCGGCCAACGGCGACACCGCCAACAAGATCGGCACCTACGCCCTGGCCGTTTTGGCCCGTCACCACCGGGTTCCCTTTTACGTGGCCGCCCCCTTTTCCACGGTGGACGCGAAAACCGCGACGGGGCGGGACATCCCCATCGAAGAACGGTCCGTGGCCGAAGTGACTTCCTTTCGGGGAATGTCCATCGCCCCCCGGGGGGCCCGGGCCCGCCATCCCGCCTTTGACGTCACGCCCGCGGCCCTGGTGACGGCCTTCGTCACCGACCGCGGCGTCCTTCGCCGAATTCCCGCCCTTCCGCGTGGCGCCCGTTAACCCGGCCCCGCGCCGCGCCGTTCCCGGGTGGGCTTTTCCCGCGGCGGTCGCTCTTCTTGTCCTGTGGACCTACTGGCCGGCGTTGTCCGGCGCCTTCCTCGACTGGGACGAC
>DAOQNO010000026.1:0-10089 GCA_035332125.1 Elusimicrobiota bacterium
GGCGGTTCAAGGGGTTGAAAAAAAAGCGGACGAGGGTTCGGTCAACGGGCACGGGGAAATTATACTTTTTCCCGTTCCATCGTCGGAGGGAGGAATTCCGACTTTTGCAGGGCCGCCCAGGCCGCGGCCAGCCGCCGGGGCCCCCGGCCGCGAATTCGAACCACGGGGATTTTTCGACGATTCAATTCCTCCACCAACATTTTCTGCATCCGACGTCGAAAGCTTTTCCCGTCCCGGGTCCCGTCCTGAACGAAGGGCAGGTCGTCCTCCAGGAGCAGCGCCGCGTGGTAACGGCCCCGGCGGGCCTCCCGTTCCACTTCCGGCGACACGCGTCCCAAATAACGCCGCTGCCACACCGACGTCACAAAGGCGTTGGTGTCGCACACGAGCCACCCCTGGCAGGTGCGGGCCAGGGCCTCCTCCCATTGGTTTTGGGTCCGGGCAATGTGGATAAAATCCTCGTCGGACCAACGGAGGGGCTTTCCGCTCAACGCCTTCCCCTCGTAGTGATAGCGGCCGAACTCCGGCACCCAGTTGGTTTTCAAACGGGCCGCCAGGGCCCGGGCCAGGGTGGTCTTGCCCGTGGACTCGGCGCCCAACACCACGACGCGTTTGGCGTAGTGGGCTTTGGCCCCGGGGGAAAGGAAGTTCCAGTATTTTTCGGGATCGGCGCGGATATGCCGGGCGGCGATGGGAACGGTGGTCCTTTTCAAATCGACCATCCGGTGTCGTGCCCCGAGATGGCGGGCAAAGACGGGCCCGTACCGTTCGGAGGTGAACACCAGGTCGGGCCGATAGCCCAAAAACCGCCGGGTGTGGAGGGCCCAGGCCTCGGAATCGTCGTCGGCCCCGATGTCGGGGATCACCCGCACCCGGGCGGCGGGCGCCATTTCCCGAATCCACCGGGCCCGAAGGGCGCCGGAAATAGTTTCCTCTTTTTTTTCGCAGACCAACACCGTCACCCGGTCCGCGTTCTGGAGCGCGGTATCGATCAAATAACCGTGTCCCCGGTGGGGCGGGTAGAACTTGCCGATGACCAACCCTTCCGTCACGCCGTCCTCGTCCGGCGCCAGGAACGCCAACCGTTCAGGGCCAGCCCCAGGAAAATGACGTAGAGAAAAGAAACGAAAAACACGCCCTTCGCGAAATACAGGGCGATGCCGATGACGTCCACCAGCACCCAGAGGGGCCAGCAATCCAATTTCTTGTGGGCCATTAATAGTTGGGCGGTGAAACTCACCACGGTGGTGAAGGCGTCCCAATAGGGGTAGGAGGCGGTTTCGGGAAACCAAAGGGGCCACCAGACATTGACCCGGGACATGACGAATCCCATGAGGGCGGTGCCGATCACGATGGCGCCCAGCGAAACGGCGCGGAGGCGGGGCGAGGCCACGGTGACGGACAAGTCCGCCTCGGCGGCGGCGCCCCGGCGGGTCCAGACCCACCAGCCGTAAAAACCGGTGGCGATGTAATAGATCTGCTCCACCAGGTCGGAGTACAGCCGGATCTGGTAAAAAAGAAAAGCGAAGAGGAGGCCGCCCAGATTTCCGACGGGCCAGGTCCAGACGTTCCGGCGTGTCACCAGCCAGACGGACCAGAGGGTCAGCAGGGTCCCCAGAAATTCCACCGGGCTCATGGCGTAGCCCGCCACCCGGAACAGCACGGTGCCCGTGCTGAAAAGCGCCGTCACCGGGACAGGAAGCGGGAAAAGCCGCCTTCGGCCAGCCGTTCCATCAAGTCCCGGGTCTCCGGCCGGTCCACGCCCGCGGCCAGGGTGCGAAGGGAGAAGACCCGCAGGGCGTCCGTCACCGACAGGGTGCCCTCGGCGGAATCTTTCCGCCCGCCGAAGGGAAAGGTGTCCGGCCCCCGGCGGCATTGGGCGTTGAGGTTCACCCGGCAGACCTGGTTGACCAGGGCGTCGATCAACCCGCCCAGGGCTTTGGGTTCCCGGCCGAAGACGCTGGCCTGCTGGCCCAGGTCGGACCCCGCCAAATAGTCGATCACTTCGTCCAGGGATTCGTAGGCCGCCACGGGTACCACGGGGCCGAACTGTTCCTCCCGCCAAAGCGCCATGGAAGGCGCCACGGGGTAAACCACCGCCGGGGAAAAGAACGTCCGCTCGCTTTCGCCCCCGCCCGGGTTCGCCACCCGGGCGCCCTTGGACCGGGCGTTCTCCACGTAACGGCCCATTTTTTCCACCATGGCCACATCGGGAAGCGGCGTGATTTGGACGCCGTCCTCGAAAGGCAGGCCCCGGCGAAGGGCCGCCACGGCCTCGGCCAATTTGGCGACGAACCGGTCCGCGATGGATTGGTGGACGAAAAAGATTTTAAGGGCCGTGCAACGCTGGCCGTTGAAGGTGAGGGCCCCCGCCACGCCTTCCTTGACCGCCAAATCCAGATCGGCGTCGGGCAGAACGATGGCCGCGTTTTTGGCCCCCAGGCCGAGGACCGAACGGAGCCGGTTGGGTTTCGGGTGGGCGTGCTTCAACTGCCCCGCCGTTTTGGCCGAGCCGATGAAGGCCAACAGGTCCACCCGGCCCGAGGCCACGATGGGGGTCACCACCGTCGCCCCTTCCCCGGAAATGATGTTGACCACCCCCGGCGGGAAACTGGCGGCGAAATCCTCGAGCAGGGGCATGGTGCAGAGCATCCCCAGCCGGGGCAATTTGACCACCACGGGATTCCCCATGACCAGGGCGGGCAACAGCGTGGCGAAGGTTTCGTTCAGCGGATAATTGTACGGGCCCATGCAGAGCCCCACGCCGATGGGCGATCGCCGCACCCGGGCCCGAAACCCGTCGCTCACCAAATAGTCCCGGCCCTGCTGGTCCAATTCCTCCAGGGCGGCGGCGGTCTGTTCGCCGTAGATCACCGTCCGGTCCACCTCGGCCAGGGAATCGGCCCAGGGTTTGCCCACTTCCCAACAAATCAACCGGGCGATTTCCAACCGGCGCCCCTTCATCCGGCCCAGGAAATTCCGCAGGGCGGCCACGCGCGTGGCCACGGTGGACGTGGGCCAGGCGCCCCGGCCCTTGTCGTAGGCCCGAACCGCCGCCTCCAGAGCCGACAAACCCGTCGGGCCGTCCAAAAGTCCGCATCGTCCCAGGGACCGGGGGACCCCACCGCCCGGACCTTCCTCGAACACCGGCGACTTCACTTCAAAAGACGGCCCGTCCCAGGAACGAACTTGGCCGTCCACCAAGTACCGGGGGCGGTTTTGGTTTCCGGCGGGAATCCGGTCTCCGGGCGACGCTTTCCAGTTGATCAGGGGCATGGGATTTCCTTTGGCCTATCGGGGATGAAAATTCGTCACGAACTGTTCCTGCACCGCCGACTCCACCGCCCGGGGGGACCGAACCCGGCGGACTTCCACGATCGCTTCGTCGGTCGAGGCGCCCCGGGATTTTAGAAAGCAGGCCGCCACGAGACCCGACCGCCCCAGGCCCCCGACGCAATGGACCGCCACCCGGGCGCCGGCGTCCAGCCGTCCGCCGACGTCGGCCACGATTTTTTCCATTTCCGCCGGCGACGTCGTTTTTTGGTCGAGCACCGGCCAATGATGGACCCGAAGCCCCGCCTTCCGGTATTCGGCCAGCAAGCCCGGCACGCCGTATCGCCGCAATTCGTCCTCGGGCACCAGGCACACCACGTCGGTCACCCCCTGGCTTTTCAGAGCGGCCACGTCGTCGGCCAGGGAACGGCCCACGTCCCGGCGGCCCGGCAGGATCGTGAGGCCCAGGGCGCCGGAGGCCGTCCAACGGGGGTCGATCCAATCAATCCGCAGAGGCCCCGTGCGGAGGAGGGACGTTTTGATCCGCTCCGCGCAACGGGCCCCGGTGTAGAGGGCCCAGCGTTTTTGAAAATCGTTGGACTCGTCGAAGCTCAGGGTGTGGGCCGCGTAGCGCAGTTGGGCGATGTGCAACTGCAGGGGGTCCCGGTGGGCTTGGATCAACTCGGGATAAAAGGAACGGAGAACCCGAAGGGTCTCGAAGGTCCGCCGCAGGGGCGGGTGGGTGATGTCGGCGGGCAAATCCGCCGGGGGCCGGGCCAAATCCTCCACCGCCATCAAATGGTCGGTCAGGCGCAGGGCCTGGTCGAATTCCGCCGGGGACTTCACCTCGGTGAAAATATACAGCAGGTCGTTTTCGAACTTCGCCAAATCCCGCAGGACGTGGCCCCGGTGGGTGTGGAAGAAATCGATGAGCCACACGTTGTCCTGGCCGTCGATCAGGATGTTGGCCCCGTTCAAATCCCCGTGGACGTAGGACCACCGGGCCGAGGCGTCGGCCAGGGGCAGGAGGGTCGGCAAATCGTCGTCGTAGAACCGGCAGGGGTTGTAAAAGGAAACCCCGTTGGAAAAACGCAAGGCGTCCCCCGCCGCCGGGGCGCCGTAGACCGCCTCCACCCGGGGGCGAATGCGGGCGCCCAGGCCCGGAAGGTCGTATTGATAGTAAGACAACAAATTGCATTTTTCCAATTCCGCCGCCCGGTAGAAGCGGCCCAGCTGTTCCCGGAACACTTGATTCAGGTAATAACGGGTTTTCTCGGGCGCCAGGCCCGCGGCGTATTTTTTTTGGAAGGTGGTGGAGAACCCGCCGCCCATGGCCGCGTAGCGGTATTTGATGGCGCCCCGGTCGCCGAAATCGGCGAATTCGTCGATGTGGGGGGCGTTGTTCCCCAGCACCGACTCGACTTTTTCAAAGGCTTCCCGCTCCTGTCCCATGGGAACCTGGGGGCCGATCTTGACCACGTGGGGCGCCTGGCGGTGGCCGTGGAGGTCCTCGCTTTCGGCGGCCAGCACGACGTTCCCCGAATAGCCCCCGTCCAGTACCTTGAAATCCGCCCGGCGGGAGTCCCGAAAAAGATACTTCAAAAGGTCGCGGTCCGTGGGCGACAGGTTGTCCACGCCCGTGAAAGCCGCCGCGCCCCGGTCCGCCGGGGATTCCCAGGGCCAGTCCTCGTCCCGCCCGCCCAAAAAGCGCACGAAGGCCCCCACGGACGAAAAGACCTCCACCCCCAACAGGCGTTGAAGCTGGTCCAGGGCCATGAAGTGATGGGCCCGGGAGGAGCTGGCCGTCAGGGCCGAGCAAACACCGATGCGGAAAGTTGGATAGCGGGTTTTAAGTTCGTAGGCCAGGTAGGTGATTTTGGCTTCGGTCCAAACGCCCAGGAGACCCACCCGCGTCGGCTGTCCCGCCCAGGGCGCCAAACGGCCCTGGAGCGTCGTGCCGTTGAAATCGTTCAGCGTGAGGGAATCCACCACCGCGATGTCGGGTCGGTTCGCGGGCGGCGCGGGGAAAACGAAACCCGCGCCGGGGGTGTTTCGCAGGCAGTGGGCGCCGAATTGCCGCAGATGATCCTGTTGGGCGGGATCGTCGGGGTTGTGCCAGTCCCGGATGTGGACGACGCCCAGTCGGTCGGGCCCCTGTTCCTGGGCCCAGCGGACCGTGCGGGCCAGAGGGCCGTCCTCGGGACGGTCCCCCAAAAGACGCCGGGCCTCGTCGGCGCCCACGTGCAGTTTGTTGGGCAGGGGTTCGTGCTTGCCGATGGGTTTGACGAAATCCACCTGGAGGCACTGGGTGATGAGCAAAGCCGGGGCCGTCATGGTCGGGGATTTTACCACAGGGGGCCCCGGGGGTTTTTGACGTCGGAGCGATGGGGAATCACTTTGCCCCCCCGGCGGTCCTCCTCGGCCAGTTTTTCAACGGACAATCGGATCTTTGACCCAAGTTTCTTTTCCAACAGAGCCCTCAGAGCTGAGCGGTGGTCCGCCGGGTTCGGGCATTTAAATAGGAAAGACCCGTCGGCCCGCTGGTGCAGGACGTAGTGGGAAAGGGCCAGAGGCCCCAGGGCCCGGGCGATGTCGATGGAGGGCACCCGCCGCCCCTCGGACCCGAGATACACCACCGGGGCCCGGCCCTCCAATCCCTTCAGAAACCGGCGCCCGCCCCGCCGAACCATCGCGGCGTGGTCCCCGGTGCGGTAACGGATCAAGGGGAGAAAATCGTTCCGGCCGCCCGTGATCGCCACTTCCCCCCGGCGGCCGTCGGGGAGGGGGCGGCCCCGGTCGTCCAGAATCTCCACGTGGACGTCCGGGGGAATGATTTCAAAGTCGCCGCCGGTGGAAGCCGCCAGGGGGCGGCACTCCGTCATGGAATAGACGTCCAGCACGGGGCAATGGAACGTCGATTCCAATTTTTTCCGCAGGCCCGCCGCCAGCGCCAGGGAGGTGCTCACCAGGGCCTTGGGCCGGAGCGGCACTTTTAAATCCAGCAACTCCTGGAAGGCCACGGGGTCCCCGGTGACGACCTCGGGCGAACAAAAGGAAAGATACGTGGCCCGGTCTTCGGGCCGCCGCCAGTCGGAGGGTTTCAAATTCACTTTGACGTACCCCGCGCCGTCCAAATAGGTGGAACCGCTCACAAAGGTCAGGGCTTTCTCCTGGGCGCCGACCAGGAGAAGGGCCACGCCGGGCCCGCCCTTAAGTTCCACGCCCGCGGCCTTGAGCGCCGACCGAAGCAACACCAAATACATGGACGGCACTTCGGGGTGGTACATCACCCCCAGGGGCGCGCCGGTGGTGCCGGTGGTTTCGTAAACCATCAGGTCGTCCAAGGCCCGGCCGTCCGGGACGAAGGCCCAGGGCGTCGCCAACAGGTCCTCCCGCCCGATCGCCGGCAGGGTTTCAAAATCCTTCGCCCGGCCGCCCCGTTGGCGGTAAAAGGGAACCTTCTTCAGCCACTCGTCGACCTTTTCCTCGATCCAGGGCGGCAGGCCCTTCGGCGACGATCGGCGTTTTTTGACTTGGGCCTCGAAGGCCCGCACGCGCTTCAACCCCTCGGCGGTCAGGCGGTCGCCGCAGGCGTAATTGAAGCGCGGAGCGGCCGGGTGCTCCCGGTAGGTTTTGAGCGTCTTCGCCAGGGCGGGCGTCAACAGCGGAAATCGTTCGGCGTCGGTGAGGGCGGCCATCATTCCCGTCCGTACTGGGCCGCGGCTTCCTGGGCGGCTTTTTTGCGCATGGCTTCCAAAACGCTCTTGGCCCGTTCCTGGGCCTGGCGGGAAGCCTCCATCACCCGGCGCAGTTCCACGCTGTCCAAGGCGCCCAACCGGTCCTCGGCCTGGGCCGGGGTTTCCCCCTCCGGTCGGAGGTCCAGGGCCTTCAGCAACCGCCGGGCGAGTTCCTCCCGGCGTTCGGGCACGGCCACGGCGTCCCGGGCCTTTAGAATCGACGGCAATTCGCCCCAGCCCGATCGAAGGAATTCCTCGGCCGCCGGCGCCAGGTCCGGCCGGTCCCGAAAAAAGGAGTCGTTCAACAACCAGCAGGCCAAAGCCGTGAGGCGCAGCCGTTCCTGGGCGGTCGACGGCTTTTCCGTTTTCTCCAACGGACCCAGGTAGGGCGCCAGGGCGGTGGTCGCCGCGGGAGGGCCTCCCATGAAATCCAAGGTGTCGTAGACCAGGGCCGCCACGTTCAGAGACCCCGACCCTTCCCAACGGGGCGCCTCGAGAAACGCCGGCGGGCAGGCGGCCAATCGACGGGTCAACAGGGGCAGGGCGGGAAAGGTCACGGCCGCCCCGCCTTTTCGTAATGGGTTCGGCCGAAGGACTGGGCAAAGGCCACGAGATCCGCCCAATCTTTGACGGTGAAGATCGTCCACCCCATGTTCCGGGCCTGGTCGTACTCGGTGCCGGAAGCGTCGCGTCCGAACAAATTCAAGCACCAGGTGCCCCCGCCCCGGGCCAAGGCCAACGCCTCGGCGGCGATTTTAAGGCCCGACCGACGCCACTCGTCCGGACCGAACATGGTGGTCACGCCATCATCGGAAATGACCAGGACGTGGGCGGGCCGGTCCGTGGGTTTTCGGTCCCGGTAAGTGCTTCCCAGGAGGGAAATGGGAAAAGCCGTGGACCCGCCCAGATACCCCGTCAAGATTCGCAGAATTCGTTTTTCGTCCCGGACAAACCCCCCGGTGGTTTCGAATTGCCCGGGCCCGCTCCAAAGCGTGGCCTGCACCCGGGCCCCCGCCCGCAAAGCCGAGAGCGCCACGATGGTCCCGGCCAGGGTCAAATAGGACATTTGGGTCTGGGGGTTCGGCATGGAGCCCGAGCAATCGACGTAGAGGTCCAGGTCCAGGGGCTCCGGCGCGGGTGGAGTGCCCTCCATGGTGCCGTAGACCCGCTGGCGGGTGGTCACGCCGGGAATGACCCGGGGGCTCGTCATGAGCGTTTCCGACCAATCGATGGCCGCGAGGGACTCCCCCGTGTCCCAGGCGTCGGACCCCTCGGGCAGGGGGTCCTTCCCCACGGGGGCCTTTCGCGACGGAAAGGGGATCAAGTGCCGCAGGGCCCGCTCCTTGTAATAGGCCACGGCGATGTCGTGGTCCGAAAGGGTCACGCCCATGGATTTTAAAATCTGCCCGTATTCGAAGGGTTCCCGGTATTGGCCGTCCCCGCCGCCCTGGGCGGTGGAGGCCGTCCCCTTCTTTCGGGGAACGCCGCCCAGGGCCGGATCTTCCGACGGGTGGGCGGACTCGCCCTCTTCATCGGGGTCCATTTCCGCCAGGCCCGCGGGCACCCCGCCGCCGGCGGCGGCGTCCCGGGTGTCGTGAAAATAAGAAAGGATTTTTTCCAACTCGCCGGTCCGATCGTTCAGCAGATAGGGAAAGCACAGGGCGCCGAACCGGCCGCTCCCCCGCACCCAATCCTGGGCGTAAGCCCGAAAGAGGCGCGCGCCCCATTGGGCGTCGCCTTCCAGGGCGGGGGTGATTTTTCCCGTGGCCAAATCCCCCCGGTTCAACCCCCAGAGCAGTTCGTAAATCCGCATGTAAAGCGTCCACAGGGGACCGGGTTTGCTCGACGGTTGGGCCAGCGCGCGGTACACGTCGGCCATGCGAAGTCCCGCCTCCCGCTGAAGCCGGTTGTTGATCAGAAGGTCGGCGTAAATGTTCGCCAAGTCCCCCGCGTGTTTTTCAATCGTGGGCAGGGCGGCCCGCAGTCGGGAAATCATCCGGCCCTGGTCGGCCAGGTCGCCGGGGCAATAGATGTGATGGCCCACTTCGTGCCCCATGACCTCCAGGGCGTAATCCTCCAGACCCAGGGCCTCGACGCCTTTTAAATTGACGACGACGCCGTGGTCGTCCAACCGGATCATGGCGAAACTCCCCGTGAGCCCCTCCTCCGCCGCCTCCCGCTCGGAAAAACACCACCGGGGCTCCCGCAAGCGGGCGTAGGGACTCCAGAGGGCCAGGGCCCGGGGCCAGGCGGCGGCCCAGGCGTCCCGCAGATTTTCCAGCCTAGTCGGCATGGGAGTCCCCGGCCCGGGCGAAGACGAACCCCCGATGGGAAAAGGCCGACGCCACGAGCAATGTCCCGCCGGTGGCCGCCTGGGAAAGGGGCGGAACGCCGAGGGGCCAGGGCGCGGTCCCCTCCGCGTCGACGATTTTCCCGTTCTTCGCCCGGAAATCCCCGCCGCGATTCAAATGAAATTCCACCCCCGGCGTGGAACGCAGGGTCAGTCCGAAAAGGTCCGCGTCCACCCGCCACACCCGGTCGTCGTCCCGCAACAAAAGCCCCTCGTCGTTTTGCCCCGCCTCGGGCGGCGCCTTGAAAGGCCCGTCCAGGCCCCGGAATCCCCCCACCGATCCCACAAGCCGTAAGCGACGGGGTTCCCCCGGCAGCGGGGCCCAGGGGTCCCGGGCGAAAACAGACCAATCCACGGGACCGTTGAAATCGCCCATGATCGAACGCTTCAAATCTTCCGGAAATTCCGCCAGGGCTTTCACCGCCGCTTCCCGGGCCGAGGCCACGCCGGACCGCCAGGCCGCCGCCAGGCCCGCCCGGCGAAAGAGTTCCAGGGTGGAACAGTGGGCCCCCGCCCGGCCCATTCGGTCGATCCAGGGCTCCACCCGGGCGCCGACGATCCGCGACAGGCTGTGAAGACCGTTGGTCAGGGCGGCGGCCGTCCCCCGGGGATTTTCCTTCAAACAAGCGGCCGGGGGCAGGGCCGTGAGCGAGGCCCGGGCCATGGGCCCGTCGCCGCTCCCGTCCAAAACACCCCGGGCCAACAATTCCAGGGACAGCGTGACCAGGG
>DAOQNO010000027.1:0-9514 GCA_035332125.1 Elusimicrobiota bacterium
TTCCATGTCCGGAAAGAGCGCCGTAAAGGCGAGAAACAGGCTCGCGTTTAAATAGGCGTTGGGCACGGGTTCGGGGGACGGGAAAAAACCCACGGCGGCCGTGGCGAGGGAACCCACCAGGTAATAGACGGTGAATCGGAAGGAGCCCCAGGCCCGCTCCAGGGCGTTGGCGTACAAAAACACCAAATAGAGCCAAAACACCATGAACAGGGGGTTCATGGGGGGCGGTACGAAGAGGAACGTGACGAGCCGCCAATACTCCCCGGCGGCCAGAGCCGGGTGGGAGAGCCGCAAAAACGCGGTCAACCCCGGCTGGACGAGATCAAACAGGAATACCAGGGCGTTGGAGGCGACAATGATGAGGGGGAGGCCTTCGATCCCCTCGAAGGCCCTCCAGCGCGACGGAAAACGCGGCACGGGTCGGTTCCCGGCGGGTCGCCGGGCGGCGTTCAGGCGGCCGGCGCGGGCTTGGTCTCGGGCTTCACGTTGGCCGCGGCCGGGCCCTTGGACCCCTGGGTGACTTCGAATTCAACGGCTTGACCGTCCACGAGGACTTTGTCTTTGCCTTTGGCCTGGATGGCCGAATGATGCACAAACACCTCCGCGCTGCCGTCCTCGGGAATCAGGAACCCGTAGCCTTTGACGCGGTTGTACCACTTGACTTTACCTTTCATGGAACCTCTCCTCTCTCCAGGGAACTCTCCGAAGAAAAATCCGTTCCCGAAATCAGCGGGCCGCGCGCTCGGCGGCCAAAACCGTGTTCCAAAGCAGGAGGGCCACCGTCATGGGGCCCACACCGCCGGGGACGGGCGTCAACGCGCCGGCGCGGTCCCGGGCGGCCGCGAAATCCACGTCGCCGAAAAGCCCCGCGGCCGTGCGGTTCATGCCCACGTCCACCACCACCGCGCCGGGCTTCACCCAGTCGCCCTGGATCATCCGATCCTGCCCGATGGCGGCGATCAAAATATCCGCCGAGCGGCACACGTCGGCCAAATTCGCGGTGCGGGAATGGGCCACGGTGACCGTGGCGTCGGCGGCCAACAGCATCAGGGCGATGGGTTTTCCCACCAGGGTGGAGCGGCCCACGACCACCGCGCGTTTCCCCGCGACGGACACGTTGTTTTGCCGGAGCAATTCCATGACCCCGGCGGGCGTGCAGGGAAGGGGGATGCCCGAGGCCAGGACGTCGCTCCAGGATTTCAACTGGGCCCATCGCCCCTGGTTGGAGGGGTGCAGGCCGTCGGCGTCCTTGGCCGGGTCCAGGGCCAGCAACACCCGTTCGGCGTTCAGGCCTTTGGGAAGCGGCAACTGAACGATGATGCCGTGTACGCGCGGGTCGCGGTTGAGCTTGTCCACCTGGGCCAACAGTTCCGTTTCGCTCACCGTGGCCGGCAGGGGCACGTGAATGGAAGCCATGCCGGCGGCTTCGCATTTTTTAATCTTTTGTCCGACGTAAATATGGGACGCCGGGTCGTCCCCCACGAGCACGGTGGCCATCCCCGCGGGGCGGCCCCGGGCCTTGAGGGCCTGGGCTTTTTCCGTCACGCGCTCCAACACGCGCGCGGCGGCGGCTTTTCCATCCAAGAGTGTGGCGGTCACGATCGTCCTCCCGCGGCGGCGGCGGGGAGAACCCCCAGCTTGCGCGCCAACGCTTCCAAATTTTCAACGTCTTCCCGGTTGTAACGCAACAACAAATCCAACGCCTCGGCGTCGCCGGCCCGGTGGGCGTGCCACAATCGAATGGCCGCCCAGCCGTCCACCCCTTCGGTGTCCCGGTGGATGCCCAGCCGCCGCTCCACTTTCTTGAGTCCACCGTACAGATTTTGGGCCCAACAGTCCAGCATTAAATCCCGGTGCCGAAACAGGGTCGCCAAATCCGCTCCCAATTGATCGCGAACCAGCGGCAGATCGAACCGGGCCCCGTTGTACGTCATCAGGAGTTCCACGTCGGTCAGATAATTTAGCAATTCCAGCCGGGAAAATTGGGGCCGGACCCACTGGCGATGCCCCCGGTCGGGCCGGAAAACGCCCACCACCGTCAGGGCCTGCCGCTCGTCGGTTTCAACGTCCAGGTACGCGCGGATCACCGTCCCGCCTCAATGGGTCACCCACAACTTTGCCCGGGGGGTCAGCAACTCGAAATCCACCCGCCGGGCCGCTTTGGCGGCGGGGGGTTCCCCGTCGGCCTGGGGCCACAGGGGCGATTCCGATTCGACCGACAGGCGGGGGGCCGAAATCTTCGTGACTTTTTCGTCGAACAGCGGGGCCCCGAGGCGTCCCCGGGCCAGCCGCAGGGCCAGGCGGATTTTGGAACGCGCCGGGACCAAATAAAAACGAAGGACGCCGTCCTCCGGGGAGAGGTCCTTCTCGAAATGGAGCCCCCCCGAAAAATAGGGCCCCAGGGCCGCCAACCCGAAATAGGCCCGGGCGGTCAAATGACCGTCCCCCCATCGGACCGTGACCCCGAGAGATTTGAAGGAACGAAGAACGCGCCAGGGCGAATCTTTCCGTTTGTAGGAGGTTCGCGGCCGCCCGAAGCCGGCGTTGTTGATGAACACGTCGGACCCGTCGGGCTGGGGCGCGTCGGCCTGGGCCCGCCAGGACATGCGGCCGAGGCTCAGCGCGGCCAGTCGCCCCTGGGGGGATTGGGTTTCCCAGCGCCCCCAACATTCCCAGGAAAGGCCCAGGCGGCGCGCGAGATCGTTGCACGTTCCCATGGGGACGAGCCCCAGTTCGATCTTGTCCAAGACGCCCCGCTCGTGAAGGCCCCGGACGACCCGGTGAAAGGTGCCGTCGCCGCCCCAAACGACCAACCGGGTCACCCCCGTCTTGACCGCCCAATCCAGCAGCGTTTCGGTGTGGTGGGGGTGCTGGCGCGCCACGAGGGCCCAGGGCGCCATGCCGCGCGTGACTTTGGTCACGAGCTTCACCCGGGGCAGATTGCGCAGGGACGGGTTCATCAGATGAAAGACGTTGGCCATGGGTGGAAGATAATTAAACGAAAAAACAAGGACTTGTGGTATAATATGACCCTGTTGGTCGGAGTTTACCCTCCCCCTTTTCCCCTCATCGAAGCACAGGGTTGAAGCGGTCCACGCATCGGACCCCGGGGTCGGATTTTGCCTATATGGAAACCACACTTATGGAAAAAATGGAAACCGTTACACCGAAAGTCACCGGAGCGCCCAGGCGCCCGGACGTGCGAAACATCGCCATCATCGCCCACGTCGATCACGGGAAAACCACCCTGGTGGACGCCCTTTTCCGCCAGACGGGCGAGTTCAAGGTCAAAGCCGACCAGGCCCAGGAATGCCTGATGGATTCCAATCCCCAGGAACGGGAGCGGGGCATCACCATTCTGGCCAAATGCACCTCCGTGCAGTACGGCGACACGCGCATCAACATCGTCGACACGCCCGGTCACGCGGATTTCGGATCCGAAGTCGAACGCATTTTGACCATGGTGGACGGGGTGCTCCTCCTGATCGACGCCCTGGACGGCCCCATGCCCCAAACGCGGTTCGTGCTCCGCAAATCCCTTGAGCTGGGCCTGCGGCCCGTGGTGGTCATCAACAAAGTCGACCGCCCTTTCGCCGACCCGGCCAAAGCCCTCAACAACACCTTTGACCTTTTCGTCGACCTCGGCGCCTCCGAACAGCAGCTGGATTTTCCCATCGTCTACGCCTCGGGGAAAAACGGCTGGGCCACCCTGGATTTAAAACACCCGACGACGGATCTGAAACCCCTCTTTGAAACCATTCTGCGGCACGTGCCCGGCCCCGTGGCGGACCCCCAGAGCCCCCTCCAGATGCTGACCACCATGGTGGACTACAGCTCCTACGTCGGGCGCATCGCCATCGGCCGCATTTTGGCCGGGACGGTGTCCCGCAACCAATCCGTCATGCTGATGAAGACCGACGGGCGGGCCCTCCCCATGCGGGCCACGCGGATTTACGGCTTCTTCGGCTTGGAGCGGCGGGAGATTGAAAAGGCCTTCGCCGGCGACATCGTGGCCATCGCGGGCATGGAAGAGGCCCGGGTGGGCGACACGGTGGCCGACGCGGAAAACCCCGTGGCCCTCCCCCCCATGCTGATCGACGAACCCACCCTTTCGGTGGAGTTCATGGTGAACGACAGCCCCTTTTCCGGGCGGGACGGAAAGTTCCTGACCTCGCGGCACCTGCGCGAGCGGCTGGAACAGGAAGTCAAAACCAACGTGGGCCTCCGCGTAGAGGAGCTCACGCAAAACACCTTCAAAGTCTCCGGCCGGGGCGAATTGCACCTGTCGGTCCTGATCGAAACCATGCGGCGGGAGGGCTTTGAGCTGGCCGTTTCCCGCCCCCAGGTGATCTTGAAAACGGAAAACGGGAAAACCCTGGAACCGGCGGAATACCTGGTGGTGGACATTGAACAATCCTACCAGGGCGCCGTGATGGAAAATCTGGGCAAGCGCGGCCTGGAGATCAAGAACATGCACGCCGAGGGCGGGGGAACGCGCCTGCGAATCGAAGGCGTCATTGCCGCCCGGGCCCTCATCGGGTTTAAATCCGAATTCCTGGCCCAAACCAAGGGCACGGGATTGATGCACCACAGCTTCCACGGCTACATTCCGAGGTCCAACGTCGTGACCCGGCGTTTGGCCGGCGTGTTGATCGCCAAGGAATCCGGCCTGGGCACGTCCTACGCCCTCGAAAGCCTTCAAGCCCGCTCCGTGTTGTTCGTGGCGCCCGGAACCGACATCTACGCCGGCATGATCGTCGGCCAAAACGCCCGGGAAAACGACATGATCGTCAACCCGTGCAAAAAGAAAGCCCTCACGAACATGCGGGCCGCGGGATCCGACGATTTGGTTCAGCTGACCCCGCCTCGGATTTTCAGCCTCGAACAGGCCATGGCCTATATCGAGGAGGACGAATTGGCCGAAATCACACCGAAAACAATCCGCCTGCGGAAAAAGGAATTGGATCACAGTCGTCGGCGAAAATCCGAGAAGGAAGAAGAGGAAGGCTGACCCGCATGATCATCGAGCCGCAATCCAAGGGATTCATCTGCCTCACGGCGCACCCCGCGGGGTGCGCGAAGAACGTCGCCCTGCAGATCGAGCACGTGTCCCGGGGGGGCCGTCGCTCCGGTCCAAAAAACGTTTTGGTCATCGGCGCCTCGACGGGGTACGGGTTGGCCAGCCGGATCGCCGCCGCCTTCGGCTACGGGGCCAACACCCTCGGGGTGTTTTTCGAAAAGCCCGCCGAAGGGAAGCGCACCGCCACGCCGGGGTGGTACAACACCGCCGCTTTCGAATCCGCCGCCCGGGCCGCCGGGCTCCGGGCCGTCAGCCTGAACGGGGACGCTTTTTCCGATGAACTGAAGGCCCAGACCGTCGCCGCCCTTAAAAAAGATTTCGGCCCCGTGGACCTCGTGGTCTACAGCTTGGCCTCGCCCCGGCGCACCCATCCCCGGGAAGGCGTCGTGTTCACCTCGGCCCTCAAACCCATCGGGCGGGCTTACACCTCCAAAACCGTCAACTTTCAAAACGGCCAAATGTCCGAGGTCACCCTCGACCCCGCCACCGTGGCCGACATTGAAAACACCGTCCACGTCATGGGCGGCGAAGATTGGGCCTTTTGGATCGACGCCCTTCAACACGGCGGCGTGCTGGCCCGGGGCGCCGTCACGGTGGCGTATTCCTACGCGGGCCCCGAGATCACCGCCCCGATCTACCGTCAGGGCACCATCGGCCGGGCCAAGGAACACCTTGAATTGACCGCCCACCGATTGGAGGAACGGCTGGGACTCATCGGCGGACGGGCCGTGGTGTCCGTCAACAAAGCCCTCGTCACCCAGGCCAGCGCCGCCATTCCGGCCATGCCCCTTTACATATCGCTCCTGTTCCGGGTGATGAAAAACAAAGGTTTGCACGAAGGGTGCATCGAACAAATGCACCGCCTGTTCACCGAGCACCTCTACGCCGCGGAGCCGCCCCCCACGGACGAAGTGGAGCGCATCCGAATCGACGATTGGGAAATGCGGCCGGACGTCCAGGCCGAGGTGGCGGCCCTGTGGGACAAAGCCGCGGCGGACAACGTGGAGCAATTGGCGGATTTGGCGGGTTACCGCGAGGACTTCTTTAAATTGTTCGGGTTCGGATTTCCGGGGGTGGATTACGGGGCGGACGTGGACCCCAGCGTGCCCATTCCGTCCCTGGCAGCCGCCCCCGCGGGTTCCTAACGCCGAACCCCGTCGAGGTCAGAATTCCAGACGCCGGTCCCCGTGACCGGCGTTTTTTTTGGCCGGTTTGGACGGGGTTTTGCTTTTGGCGGCCGCCTTGGCGGTGGGCCGCGCCCGTAAATTGGAGCCGACGGCGGCCCGCCGCTTGGGGTGCGCGATGATGGTGATGCGGCTTCGCTTGGTGTTGCTGGCGGCGGTGGCCCGCCGGACGTCTTCGCCCACCGCCTCCAGGGCCTGGTCCGCGGTCGAGAGATCGATGTTCAAGAGTTTATAGTAAGCTTTTAATTCCTCGATTCGTTCCTTTTTTTTGACCGCCGACAGCCCCGACGCGGCGACTTCCGCGACCTTGGCGTTGAACATTTTCTGGTCGTGCTCGTGGGCTTTTTTCAACTCCAGCTGTTTGTCCAAATTCGACTGCAAATTCGACAGGTCCGCCTCGCTGTCCTTGTAGGTTTTGTACAACCCCTGAAGATAAAGCAGGTCGGGTTCGTAGAAAACCTTGGCCACCCCGAATTTAAAGTGGGCCTCCATCTCGCGATTGAGGGCCGCTTGGTCCGCGGTCCGAACGGGGTTCCAATCCAACACCCAGTGGGCGGCGATCCAGTAGGCCAGGTGCGCCGCCGCCAGGGCCCCCGCCAAAGAGGGCCAGCGAACTTTGATCGGATACAAACGCAGGAGGAAGGGAAAGGCAACGACCCCCGCGACCAGGGCCACGACGAATTGCAGGGCCGAGACCTGGAACAGGGCGCCGGTTTTGTGCAATCCCTTATCGGCGTGGAGGATCAGCCCCGAAAAGAAAACAGCGGCGAGGACCGCGGAAGCGACCACCCCAACGAGGCACTCCCGGAACACTTTTCTCCGCCAATCCGACAAGATCGTTAAAGCGGTCAGGTGTCCCGGGGAGTAGGACAACGTTTCCCGGGCGAGGTCCACGGCTTTTTTCCAGTCGCCGGCGCTGAGCGCCTCCTCGGCCGCCACGGCGACCGAATTGCTGAGGGAGGCCAGGGGGTCCTTTTCCGCGATGATCTCCGGGCGGCCCGCCGCCATCCAGAACGAAAATTCCTGCCCGGCGCAATACCCGCTGACCCGAATGACGTTGCCTTCGGCCACCTCCAACCGGTATTTGACGGCGCGGGTGTTGGGGGACAGACGGGACCGCAGTTTCTCGGCCAGCTGTTGCAGCGTGGCCCGGCCGTGGGTTCCGGCGTCCAGATTTTGGACTTGCTTTTCAAAAGGTTCGTCGGCCGAGACGGCGATTTCGCCCACCGGCTGGACCGTCGGGGCCGCGAGTTCGACCGCCTCCCGGGGACCCGGAACGGCCAGACCGGTCACGGCGACCTGGAACGGCTTGAAATCCGCTTGAAAAGCCAAACCCACGACGATCTTCTTGTCGCCGAGGCAGGTGGGGCAGGCCGTCTTCCCTTGGCCGTTGCATTTTTTACAGGGACCTTTCCCCCCGCCGTTGCAGGCCGGGCAGGGCACCTTGCCCTCTTTGCAATGGGTGCAGGGGAATTTTCCCGTGCCGTTGCACGCGTCGCACCGGGCCGCGCGGCCAACGCCCTGAACGCCGCCCGCGGTCATCCGGCCCTCGCCCCCGCAACGGATGCACGTCACTTTCTCCAACCCCTTGCAATACAAACAGGACTGCGTGCCGGACCCAAGACAGTTTTGGCAGGCTTCCTCCCCCTTGCCGAAACATTGCTTGCACCCCGTTTCGCCGCGCTGGAAGCATTCGTTGCATTCGCGCATTTGAAGCGTGTTGGGGACGAAATAGGTGTTTTCGTACGGCGAGAAATCCGGCCGCGGCTCCGAGGGAAATTGCCAGAGATCCTGGGTGTCTTTGGGGGGCGCCGGGGGCAGAACGTTTTCCGCGGGACGGTCCTTTTCCGGCACCTGGCGAAGGGCTTTGGTGACGTTTTCGGGCTTGGGCCCCCGGGACTCCAGCAAGACCTGAAGGGTGAACGTGTAGAGCGGTATTTTCTCGCCGAGAGTGATGTGGAGGTTCGAATCCACCTGCTGCCGGGTTTGCGCGTTGCGGGCCCGGAGGTAAGCGAGCAGGGTTTCTTTAAAGGGGGCGAGGTCTTCGGGCGACAATTCCTGGGGCGACGACGTGGTCAGCTGAAGCGGCACGAGAACTCCTCCATCGATGTTCCGGGGGCGACCCCGATCGGTTCCCCCCAAGTGTAGGGGGAGTTCCGCCCCCGGTCAAGCCCGGGATTCGGGGCGCGGCGGCCGATCGGCGGCGGCCTCGCCGAACCCCGCGGCGCGGCGAACGAGAAACAGCGGGCGGCCTTTGGTTTCGTCCAGCACGCGGGCCAGGTATTCGCCCAGAATGCCCAGGGCCAAAAACTGGGCGCCTCCCAGCAGCAACACCACCGCGATCAGCGAGGTCCACCCCTGGACGGTTCGATGGGCGACGAACTTGACGTAAAAAGCCCAGGCGAGAAGCACGGCGCTTCCCGCCGAAGCGGCGAACCCGGCCAAGGTGACGAGCCGGAGCGGAACGTGGGAAAAGGACGTCACGCCGTCCACGGCGAATCGGATCATTTTCCAAAGAGTGAATTTCGTTTCCCCCGCGGCCCGGGCCGGACGATCAAAGGGAACCCCCTCCTGGCGGAAACCGACCCAACTGACCAATCCGCGAAAATAGCGGTGCCGCTCGGGGAGGGCGTTTAAGGCGTCCACGACTTTTCGATCCAACAGTCGAAAGTCCCCCGCGTCGGGCGGGAGGGACACCCCCGCGATCAACCCCAACCCCCGGTAAAACAAACGAGCCGTCCATCGCTTGAACAGGGAATCGCCCGGCCGCGCGCGCCGAACGGCGTAAACGACTTCGACCCCGGCCCGCCAACGCTCGACCAAGCGGGGCAGCAGAGCGGGCGGATCCTGCAAATCCGCGTCCATGAAGACGCAGGCCCGGCCGGAGGCCCGGGAGAGCCCGGCGGCCAGGGCGCTTTGGTGGCCGAAATTTCGGGAAAGTTCCAGGAGCCGGACGCGGGAATCCGACGCGCGCAGAGCGTCCAAGCGGTCCCCCGTTTGGTCCCGGCTGCCGTCGTTGACATAGATGATTTCGCACGGGAAATCCAGACCGTCCAACACCTCGACCAGGGCCCGGTGGAACACTTCAATCACCCGTTCCTCGTTATACACCGGGACAATCACCGACAATTCCATCGACGTCATGGGGCCCCCCATTCCAGATAGCCTCCGCTCGATTCATCGGCGGGGACGGTGCGCAGCGCGGGAAAACGAATTCGGACCGGAAGCCGCCCGCCCGGGGAGAGAGCCA
>DAOQNO010000028.1:0-9431 GCA_035332125.1 Elusimicrobiota bacterium
CGTCCTTTGCCCACGCCCCCCTCGACCCCCGAAGCCGGATCTCCGCCCCGGGCCACGGAGGGCGGCGCCGGCACCGGGAGCTTTTCCCCGGCCCCCAGCCCGGCTTAGAAGATCTCTTCATCGGATCATAAAGAACCCCGCCAATCCCGTTGGCGGGGTTCTTTATGCCAATACAGCGAATTTAAATCACACATTAAATTCATATCTATAAAACAATCTGATTTTAACGCTGTCGGTAATTTTTTCCATTGAAAACTCTCATTATTGGCTCTAAACTGAAAGCATGGGTAGAGGTGCACGAATTCGAAAAGGCTTTACCCTGATCGAGCTAATGCTCGTGGTGGCCATCATCGGCCTCCTGGCCGCCATCGCCATTCCCAAATTCGCCAATTTGGTGGTGAAAGCGAAAGAGGCTTCGATCAAGGGCAAGCTCGGAACCCTTCGGAGCGCCATCAGTATTTACTACGCGGACAATGAAGGGATTTACCCCCCCAATTTGGTGGCTTCCCCGAGCCCTTTGGTTCCCAAATATCTTGACGAAATTCCCTACATCGCTATTCCGACATTCCCAGCCCACGTGCGTGGCAATTTGCAGAGCGGCGAGCTCGCCGGCGGTCGACCCACCGTCGCCGACTTTGCTGTCCCGGCCCCCGGCAACTCCTGCGCCTGGGCCTACGGAAGCGCCGGCGGCATTGTGGTCGTTGCCTGCACCCACACCGACTCCAACGGCACCACCTGGAGCCTGTGGTAATCCCGCCCGCGCGCGAAAACTGTTAACCTTTTCCACGCTTTTCCCGGATCCAAAAACCCATGAATTCCCTTGTCACCCGCGCCGCCACATTGGACTTTTCCCAGGGCCCCTTGCTGATGGGGATCATCAATGTCACGCCGGATTCCTTTTCCGACGGCGGCCAATGCCTTCGGCCCGAGGACGCCATCGCCCGGGCGGAAACCCTGGTGGAGGAGGGTGCCGTCCTTTTGGACGTGGGCGGAGAATCCACCCGCCCGGGAGCCGAGGCCGTCTCCGACGAGGAGGAACTTCGCCGCGTTCTCCCCGTCGTTGAAATCCTCGCCCAACGGCTTCCCCGTGTTCCGATTTCGGTCGACACCTCGAAAGCGGGGGTCGCCCGACAGTGCTTGGAGGCGGGGGCTTCCCTGATCAACGACGTCACAGCTCTGGGAGACCCCGGGATGCCGG
This sequence comes from Elusimicrobiota bacterium, assembly GCA_035332125.1. Lineage (GTDB taxonomy): Bacteria > Elusimicrobiota > Elusimicrobia > FEN-1173 > FEN-1173 > JADKIY01. The sequence continues at coordinate 1,199 of DAOQNO010000028.1, forward strand.
CCGTCCTTCGGGAGCACGGCGTGCCCGTGATCCTCATGCACATGCGGGGCGACCCCCGCACCATGCAGGCAAACCCCGTCTACAAGGACGTGGTGGCGGAGGTGATGTCTTTTTTCCGGGCCCGGATCGCCTTCGCCGAAAAATCCGGCCTCCCCCGGGAAAAACTTCTCCTCGACCCCGGGTTCGGGTTCGGCAAGACCACCGCCCACAATCTCCAACTGCTCGCCCGTCTTTCCCAATTTCGGGACCTGGACCTTCCGCTGGTGGCGGGCCTCTCGCGTAAATCCTTCATCGGCCGGTTGCTCGGCGGGGAGGAATCGCCGCTTCCCCCCGCGGATCGAGAATCCGGATCCCTGGCCGCCAACCTCCGCGCCGCCCAGGAAGGCGCCGCCGTCCTCCGGGTTCACAACGTCAAAGACACGGCGCACGCCCTGCGACTGTTCAAGGCCCTTCGCTGATCACCGAGGGGCCCGGTCGCCCCCGGTGTTTTCACCGCCATCCCCTCCGGGAATCGTCCACGACCTGAGTTTGCCAAACCGACGGAAAGAACCGGGAAAACCATTGAAAGCGGGCCCCGGAGGGGATAAGCTTAGATCCACCATGATCCAGGAAAAAGGCGGGGCCTTTCCAGTCCGGGACATCCCCGGGGCCACCCACCCCCGGTGGCGCTCCCTCGTGACGGGCGAAATACATCTCCCGTTGGAATTTCTCGCCACAAAAATACTTCTCATCCGCGCGAAAATGGAAACGACCCTCAACAAAGCGCCGGAGGTCGTTCCCGCGTTGTGCCAGGAAGTTTATGAATTGCACGCGAAGAATTTGACCAATCCGAAAGTTCAAAGCGATCTTCGTTTGATTTTCCATCCCTAAGGAGTCCGCCATGCGCTCCACGCTTTATTCGTTGGCCGAAGCGACGGCAAAAATCAAAACCGGCGCGCCGCTCCTTTTGGCGGGAGACGAGTCTCTGTTGAAAAAACTTCCCCCCGGTCCCTGGATCGGAGGAACCATCCCTTATTTCATGACGGTGGAAAGCGGGGGCGTCTTTTCCCGAGACCGGGTGTTTATCACCGAATTGCCCCCCTCCACCGAGAACGTCCGAATTGTGGTTCTGGAAGACCGCCACCTCCGGGAGATTTATCAACAAATGCCCGACAACGGTTTTGGCTTTATCATCATGCCGGGATCTTCCAAAACACAGCTCCATTTCGCCTTGAACGCCCCCCGCTACCCGGCCTTTGGCGTCCGGCCGCTGGTCGGCTGGGTGTCGGGAATCGATTTGGCGGAATCGGGAAAAACCAAACCCAAAGTCGTGGACGGACAATCGGGAAGGATTTTCGAAGAAGGGGCGGTGGTCATGTATGTGTCCTTGCCCAAAACCAAGGTGGCCAACGTCGGCATTCACAATATTTTCAGTTCGGGCACGGGCGACGATTTGACCTTTGAGGCCGAAGGCTTCTCGGCCGGGGAAGTGCTCGTCAATGGCCGAAAACAAAATTTCGGCCGTTATCTTAAAGAAAATAAAATCAACACCAAACTGCCCCTGGTCACCAATTTGAACGGCGTGAACCTCAACGTCGCCTTTGCGGGGGTGGACGGAAAAACGGGGGTGGCGTCCTTTTACGCCCCGGTGTTCAAAGGTCTGACCTACCGACACGCCGTCCTGGAAGGGGATTACGTGGATCGGTTCCTCTCCGATTTTCCCGTCGATCTGGGCGGGTCGGTTTGCTTCTCCTGCAATTGCATTTGCAATTACCTGCACTCAAATCTTCAGGGCCGTAAAATGGGGGCGTTGGCCGGTCCCATCACCTTCGGGGAAGTGGCGTATCAATTGTTAAACCAAACCATGGTCTACCTTTCCATCACGGACGCCGTCAAAATATAATTCCATCGAGCTCCCGGGGGCCCTTTTTCGTCGCTCCCGCCGGGCGGTCAACTGGTACAATCTCCCTCCATGTCAAAACCCTTTCAATCGGATTTCGCCATCGTTGGATCGGGGATCGCGGGATTGTCCCTGGCCTTGAAGGCGGCGGAACACGGCACCGTTCATTTGGTGACCAAGCGGGCCATTCAGGATTCGGCCACGGACTACGCCCAGGGCGGCCTGGCGGCGGTGATTTCCGAAAAGGATTCCTTCGACGATCACGTCAAAGACACCCTGTCCGCGGGGGCCGGGCTCTGCGATCCCGCCGTCGTGCGCCGGGTGGTCACCGAGGCCCCGGACCGGCTAAAAGATTTGGTGCGCTGGGGCGTCCGTTTTTCCTCCGCCCCCAGCTTGGACCCCAACGAACAGCGATTCGAGCTGGGCCTGGAGGGGGGCCACTCCCAACGCCGCATCCTGCACGTCGGGGATTACACCGGCCACGCCGTGGAGCAGGTCCTGGTGGATCGGGTCCGAGCCCATCCAAGGATCCAGGTCTTTGAACACCATTTCGCGGTGGACCTTATCACCCGCCGACGGTTGGGCCTTCGAAAGGGCCCCGACGCCTGCGCCGGCGCCTACGTGTTGGACGTGGATTCGGGCGTCGTCCACACCTTCGTCGCCAAAGCCACGGCCCTCTGCACCGGCGGCGCGGGCAAGGTGTATCTTTACACCTCGAACCCCGACGTGGCCACGGGCGACGGCATGGCCATGGCGTACCGGGCCGGGGCCGTCTTGGCCAACATGGAATTCGTGCAATTCCACCCCACCTGCCTGTACCACCCCAAGGCCAAAAACTTTTTGATCTCCGAAGCCCTCCGGGGAGAAGGGGCCGTTCTTAAAAACCGCGCCGGAGAACGGTTCGTCAAGAAATACGACCGCCGGGGGGAGCTCGCCCCCCGGGACGCCGTGGCGCGGGCCATTGACGCCGAACTCAAGCGGACGGGCGACGAGTGCGTCTTTTTGGATATTTCCCACCGGGGCGCCGAATACGTCCGGCGTCGCTTCCCAAAAATTTACGAGCGTTGCCTCCAATTCGGGATCGACATCACGGCCCAGCCCATTCCGGTCGTGCCGGCGGCTCACTATTTTTGCGGGGGCGTGCGGACCGACGTCCGTGGACGAACATCCTTGTCCCGGCTGTCGGCCGTGGGGGAAGTGGCCTGCACCGGTCTGCACGGCGCCAACCGCCTGGCCTCCAATTCCCTGCCCGAAGCCATGGTCTTCGCCGACGCCGTGGCCGCCGATTGGAAACTCCTGGCCGACGGCAATTTCGTGGTCCCCCCGGCCCGGGTGCCCCGGTGGAACCCGGGCAAAGCCCGAAACCCCGATGAATTGGTCGTCATCAGCCAGGTGTGGGAAGAAATCCGCCGCTTCATGTGGAATTACGTGGGCATCGCGCGAACCAACAAGCGGTTGGAGCGGGCCCGCCGCCGGGTGGAAATGCTCCAGCGGGAAATCCAGGAGCAGTACTGGGATTTCCTGCTCACGCCGGATCTCCTGGAACTTCGAAACATCGCCGCCGTGGCGGAATTGGTCATTCGGGGCGCTTTGTTCCGGCGCGAATCCCGGGGCCTTCATTACACGGCGGATTATCCCCGAACGCTTAAAACGGCCCGGGGCACCTTGTTGGCGCGGGGGGCGGACGGACGCCCCCGGGCCGGGGCCGGCTCGCCGGTGAGAGGCGGATCGTGAGCGACGACGTCATCAAAATCCGGGGCGCCCGGGAACACAATCTTAAAAACCTCACCTTGGAAATCCCCCGAAACAAAATGGTGGTGGTGACGGGGCTTTCGGGGTCGGGCAAAAGCTCCCTGGCGTTCAACACCATTTACGCCGAAGGACAGCGGCGTTACGTCGAGAGCCTGTCGGCCTACGCCCGTCAATTCCTGGAGCTCATGGAAAAGCCCGACGTCGATTTGATCGAAGGGCTTTCCCCCGCCATCGCCATCGAGCAACGGACCCCGTCCCACAACCCGCGGTCCACCGTGGGAACCGTGACCGAAATTTACGACTACCTCCGCCTGCTCTACGCCCGGGTGGGGACGCCCCATTGCCCCGACTGCGGACGGGAAATCGAACCGCGCTCCGCCACCCAAATCATCGGGGACATCCTAAAGGAATTCGACGGTCAAAACGTTCAAATCCTGGCCCCCCTGGTCCGTGGACGGACCGGCACTTACGAGGCGCTTTTCGACAAATTAAAAAAATCCGGTTTCGCCCGGGTTCGGGTGAACAACGAGCTCCGGGATTTGGAAAAAAAGATCGCCCTGGACCGCTACAAAAAGCACACCATCGAGGCCGTGGTGGATCGCCTGGCGGTCGCCGCCGCGGGGCGAACCCGGCTGGCGGATTCCGTGGAAACCGCCCTGCGGGAGTCCCGGGGACTCCTGGTCGTGGCCCCGGCCGACGGCAAAGGGCCCGACCGGCTTTTCTCCGAGCACCACGCCTGCCCCCATTGCGGCACGAGCCTGCCCGAAATCGAACCCCGCCTTTTTTCCTTCAACAGCCCCTACGGCGCCTGCGCCAACTGCGACGGCCTGGGGGTCAAACTGGAAGTGGCCGAAGATTTGGTCGTCACCGACGAGTCGCTGTCCATCGCCGACGGGGCCCTGTCGGCCTGGGCCGATCCGGTCACCACCCGGACAAACCGTTGGAAAAAATCCTGGTCGGGCTATTACATGGAAATCCTGGAGGAGGTCTGCCGGCGGAATAAAATCCCCCTGGACAAACCTTGGCGGTCCCTGCTCCCGGCCCAACGGAAATCCCTGCTCCACGGCGGCATGGACCACAAATCCCCCTGGGGAAAGAACGTCAAGGAATTCGAGGGCGTCATCGGCAACCTGGAACGTCGCTACAAGGAATCCGAATCCGCCTTCGTGAAGGAAGAAATTCAGGCGCGATTCATGCGCAGCCGCCTCTGCCCGGACTGCAAAGGGGCGCGCCTCAAACCCGAGGCCCTGGCCGTCACCGTGGGGGGGAAATCCATCGCCCAAGCCACGCGGCTTTCGGTCCAGGAAGCCCACGCTTTTTTCAACGCGCTGCCGCTTTCCGAAAAATCCCAATTCGTCGCTCGGCAGGTGCTCAAAGAAATCCGCTCCCGGTTGGCGTTTCTGGTGGACGTGGGATTGGAATACGTCAATTTGGACCGGGAATCGGCCACCCTGGCCGGGGGCGAGGCCCAACGAATCCACCTGGCCACCCAGATCGGTTCCGGCCTGGTGGGCGTTTTGTATGTGTTGGACGAACCCACCATCGGCCTCCACCCCCGGGACAACGCCCGACTTTTAACCACCCTCAACCGCTTGCGGGACATCGGCAATACCCTGGTGATCGTGGAGCACGATGAGGAAACCATCCGCGCCGCCGATTGGGTCATCGATTTGGGGCCCGGGGCGGGCGTTCACGGCGGCCAAATTATCGCCCAAGGAACCGTGAAAGACCTGCTAAAAGAACCGAAATCGTTGACCGGGGCCTATTTGCGCGGGGAACGCGGAATTCCCGTGCCCGCGGAACGACGACGGCCCGGGGAAAAATTCCTGGAGATCAAAGGCGCCTCCCAATTCAATCTAAAGAACATCGATGTCAAAATTCCCTTGGGGCTCTTCGTGGCGGTCACCGGCGTTTCGGGTTCCGGCAAATCCACCCTGGTGAATGAAATCCTCCACAAAGCCCTGGCCCAGAAGCTCCACCACGCGAAGGACGAGCCGGGCCGCCATCGGACCTTGGCCGGCGTGGAAAACGTGGACAAAGTGGTGGACGTGGACCAAACGCCCATCGGCCGTACGCCCCGGTCCAACGCGGCGACCTACACCGGGGCGTTTGGTCCCATTCGGGACCTCTTCGCCCAATTGCCGGAAGCCCGGCGCCGGGGATACAAACCCGGACGTTTCTCGTTCAACGTGAAGGGCGGGCGTTGCGAAAATTGCGAAGGGGACGGCACCCTGAAAATATCGATGCAATTTCTGCCGGACGTTTACGTGAAATGCGACGTCTGCGCCGGACAACGGTTCAACGCCGAAACCCTCGAAATCAAATACAAAGGCAAATCCATCGCCGAGGTTCTGGCCATGCCCGCCGAGGAAGCGGCGGTGTTCTTTGAAAACATTCCCGCCGTCGCCCGCGTGCTGCAAACCCTGGTGGACGTGGGCATGGGCTACGCCGCCATCGGTCAACCCGCCACGACTTTGTCCGGCGGCGAAGCCCAACGGGTGAAGCTGGCCTCGGAATTGTGCCGCCGCCCCACGGGACACACGCTCTATATTTTGGACGAACCCACCACGGGCCTCCACTTCGCGGACGTGGAGAAACTGTTGGGCGTGCTTCAGCGCCTGGTGGACGGCGGCAACACCGTCCTGGTCATCGAACACAATCTGGACGTGGTCAAAACGGCCGACTGGATTTTGGATCTGGGGCCCGAAGGCGGAGCGGGCGGCGGACGGTTGGTGGCCGAAGGCGCGCCCGAAACCGTGGCCGCCGCGGCCGACTCCCACACCGGCCGCCATCTAGGACCGCTTTTAAAATAACGCGGCAAAGACCCGAACGCGCAAAACGATATTTGATTTTCCGACGATGAAGTCGTACCGCCGCGGCTTGTCAAGCCCGCGCGCGCCCGCTCAAAAAATTTATTTTTCCGTCGTTGAACGCGAACTTTTGGCCGTGGCCGGCCATTTTTCCGTCGGACATTTTGTTTTGTAAATTTTTTTTCGCCCGCTTGACAACGTTGGCGTGCTTCATTAAGATAGGCGCGCTTCAGTTATTCACAGCCCTTTTCCATACCCAAAAATCACGAGCGACTTCGATTCGGACCTGGGCTTGCCGTTGCCACGCCGCGGCAAAAGATAGCACTATTTAACAAAATATAAGTTATTAAGATAATCCACAGTTACTATCAGACCGTGTGTATAAGTCTGTGGATAAGTGGAGATTTTCCTTGCTTTTGAGTGAAACTGCCGAGTCTATTTGGACGGGGGTTTTGGAGCGTTTAAAGCCCCAATTCAAAGAAGAAATCTACAATTTGTGGATTAAACCCCTCCGGCCAACGGCCTGGGGCGACGCCCGCTTAACCGTTCAAGTGCCCAATCGGTATTTTGCCGATTGGGTTCAAAAGAACGCCCAAACGGCCATCGAATCGTCCCTCCGCGACATGCTGGGCCGGGACGGTTCCGTTGCCCTGGTGACTTCCGAAACCCAGGACGTGGAGCCGGATTCGATGCCCGAATCGCCGGCCCCGGCGCCCGTGGTTTTGTCCCGGGTCGAAAACCACGTGTCGGACGAAACTTTCAATCCCAAGTACACCTTTGACACGTTTGTCGTGGGCCCTTCCAACCGGTTTGCCCAGGCGGCGGCCGCCGCCGTGTCCAAGGACCCGGGCAAAACCTACAACCCTCTTTTCCTCTACGGCGGGGTGGGCCTTGGGAAAACCCATATTCTTCACGCCATCGCCCACGGCATCCGGGCCAACAACCCCGGCGCCCGGGTCCTTTACGTGACCAGCGAGCGATTTATCAACGAATTCATCGACGCCCTGCGGTTCGACCGCATGAAGGATTTCCGGGCCAAATACCGCAACCTGGACTGTTTGCTGATCGACGACATCCAATCGCTCATGAGCAAGGAGAATTCCCAGGAGGAGTTCTTCTACACGTTCAATTCCCTCTACGATTCCCGCAAGCAAATCATCATTTCCTCGGACCGTACCCCGAACGAAACCAAGGTGTCCGCCCGGTTGATTTCCCGGTTCGAATGGGGCGTGGTGGCCGACATCCAGCCGCCGGACTTGGAAACCCGCATCGCGATACTGCGCAAAAAGGCCGCCTCCGAAAACATTTTCGTCCCGGACGACGTGATTCTCTACATCGCCGGCCAGATTCGCTCCAACATCCGGGAATTGGAAGGCAGTCTGATTCGGACGGTGGCCTTCAGCTCCCTGACCGGAACCCCGCTGACCATCGAATCGGCCCGGGAAACGCTGAAGGACATCGTGGCGGCTTCGGCGGCCACCCGCCCGGTCCGCGTCGAGGACATTCAGGAAGTCGTGGCGGACCATTTCAATTTGGAACTGAAGGACATGAAATCCAAGCGCCGCACCGACGCCATCGCCTTCCCGCGCCAAATCGCCATGTATTTGGCCCGGACCATGACCGAGTGCTCCACGACGGAAATCGGCGACCATTTCGGCGGCAAAGACCACACCACGGTCATGCACGCCTGCAACAAAATCCGGGGCAAAATGACGTCGGATCCCTATTTCACCGCCCTGGTCAACAAAATCACCCAGCAAGTGAAAAATCACGCCACGCTGGGCGATCTCCG
>DAOQNO010000029.1:0-9341 GCA_035332125.1 Elusimicrobiota bacterium
GGCGGCGCGCGCCCACCACCGCTTCAACGGACCTCCTTGACCACAACGAGATTCTCCACCACCAGGGCGTCCATACCGCTCGCCTGAAAAGTTCTCCATGCTTCTTGCGGATTGGACACAATGGGCTCCCCTCTCAAATTGAAGGATGTATTGAGGATTACGGGCACGCCGGTGGCGGAGCCGAACCGGTCTATCAATCGGTGAAACAAGGGACTTACCATCGGCGAAACGGTCTGAAGACGTCCCGTCCCATCGACGTGCGTGACCGCGGGAAGAACGGCTTGTTTGTCCGCCCGAACGGGCGCCACCATTTGCATGAACCGAGGGGGGAGATGGCGTTCGGGCTCGGGAAAATCAAAAAATTCGACGGCCCGCTCTTCCGGAACGGACGGCGCAAAGGGGCGAAAAGGTTCCCGGAATTTAATTTTTGTGTTGACGATGTCTTTCATTTCCCGCCGCCGAGGATCCGCCAGGATCGACCGGTGGCCCAAAGCCCGGGGCCCCCATTCGAAGCGCCCCTGGACCCACCCCGTCACCCGACCGTCCAGGAGGAGACCGGCCACGCGATCCAACAACCGATTTTCATCGGAATATTCCTCGAAACCCACACCGATCGATAAATAAAAATCGGCGGCCTCGGACGGAGAGTTCGATCGACCCCAATCGGCCCGGTCCATGACGAACCGTCGGGGATTTCCCGCCACCGCGTGTTCGACGTAGAGCGCCGCGCCCAGGGCCCCGCCCGCGTCGCCCGCGGCGGGCTGGATGTAGATGTCCTCGAAGGGCGTTTCTTTTAGGAGGCGGTGGTTCGCCACCGAGTTGAGAGCGACGCCGCCCGCCACGCAAAGGGATTTTAAGCCCGTGACCCGGTGGAGATGGCGGGCCATTTTCAACACGATTTCCTCGGTGACCCGCTGAACGCTGGCGGCTACGTCAGCGTAATACTGATTCCGATTGATTTCCGCGGCGGCCGGCGGGGTCGTATCGTCGCAGAGACTCGTGGTCTCGGTCACAAACCGCGCCCGGGGGTTCCGGGCCGGGCCGAAGAGCCGCTCGAATTTTGGCGAGTAGGTGCGCCAGCGATCGTGTTGGAAGGAGAAATAGGACAGGTCCAACTCGAAACTGCCGTCCTCGCTGAGCCGGAGAAGTTTCCACACTTTGTCCACGTGGCGGGGCGTACCGTAGGGGGCCATGCCCATGACCTTGTATTCCCCCTCGTTGACTTCAAATCCCAAAAACGCCGTAAAGGCCGAATAAAACAACCCCAGGGAGTGGGGAAAGCGAATCTCGGAAAACAAGTCCAACCGATTGGCGCCTCCGTCCTCCCAACGGGCGGTTCCCCGGCCCAGGGTGGCGGTGCTCCATTCGCCGACCCCGTCAATGGTCAACACCGCCGCCTCCTTGAACGGGGAACAAAAGAACGCGCTGGCCGCGTGGGAGAGGTGGTGTTCGCAAAAAAGGATTTTATCGGCGGGAAGACCGAGCCGGTCTTGAATCAACGGCTTGATCCAAAGCTTTTCCCCCAGCCAGGACACCATGGCCTCGCGAAAAGTCCCGGCCGTGCGGGGCGCGTGGGCGGCCAGGGTGGTCAGAAGCCGCTGAAATTTTAGGAGCGGCTTTTCGTAAAACACCACGTGGTCGACGTCCCCGACGGTTAAGCCGGCCTGGGCCAGGCAGAATCGAATCGCTCTCTCCGGAAAATCCGAGTCGTGCTTTCGGCGGGAGAAACGCTCTTCCTCGGCGGCGGCGACCAGCCGGCCGTTCACCAGAAGGGCGGCCGCGGCGTCGTGATAGAAAAAACTAAGTCCCAGAACGATCATCAGGATTGTCGGCGAAGGTCGGCCCAGGCGCGATCCCGCGTTTGCCGGGGGACCCACGCCGGGCCGGACGGCCCAACCTGCCGACGGCGACGTCCCAGCCTTCCGGCGATCATCGCCACGGGGGCGAACAGGAGGAGGTAGAACAGGGTGAGAATCAGTTTGGTTTGGAAATCGCCGATGGCACGGGCCTTGGCTTTCCACCACGCCCACGCCGCCCGCCACACGCGACGCATCAAAACAGGGTGTAAATGAAAGGCGCCAGTGCGGATCCCTGGGCCAAAAACAACACGGCCCCGAGCAGGACCAGGATCGCGACCAACGGAACCATCCACCACATTTTCTCTTTCCAGAGAAACGCGAGCAATTCCTTCATTACGAGGGCTTTGTCTTTAAGCATCAGCGCACGACCCGACGGAATCGATTGCGGAGGACGGCCCGGTCGAGGCGCCGCGCCAATACTCCGCTGATGCCGTTCCGCGTTTTCCCTCGACCCACGGTGTGATTTTGTAGGACTTGGTCGACATCGGGCTACCGCCCTTTCCCCGAACGACCGACAAAGAGGGAAGCGAATCCAATGCGAAGAAAGCCCCAAAGGGTTTCCCCGCCGGCGACGATCAGTATCAGGAAAAGGTAGGACACCGGAACAAAAAACCGGCCCGCCCAATGGACATGCCCCGGAAAAGCGTACGGCCAGGCATAAAATGTCATGGCCATCAACACGGGGCGGAGCGCCGCGGAATAGAAGGCCGTCCCAAAACCGACGAGAAGCGCGCCGAGGGCCAGCCAGCGGAGGGGACCAAACCACGCCGGGAAATAGGTCTTCTCCGGGGAAAACCAAAAAAATCGATAGTATCCGACCAAATGAGCTCCCACAATTTCCATCGGAGAATGACGATCGAACATCCATTGCCGATAGGTTAAGCTTTTTCGGTGCGCGTCCTTCTGCCATTCCTCAAAGGACGCCGGAAATCCGGGTTGACCGATGAATTCCGCGTTCGCAAACCAATAACTGTGAATATTGATGGTGTAAAAGGGGTCACCAAACCGCCGCTCGTTGGCTCGAAAATGAAAAAAAAGCAGAAACAGGGCCGGGGCGAGGGCCGCCAACAGGGCCGTGGAGCGCCGACGGAGCGCCCCGTAAAGCAAAAAAAGCGCGCTGGATCCCAGGAAACTGATCCGCACCATGACCAACAGGGCGACGCTGGCCGCGGCATGGACCCAACGTCGAGAGGGCGACAGTCCCTCCGCGGTCAACAAAGCCCACAGCATCCAGGCCATCCCGAACGATTCAACGAGGTGGCGCATCCCCAGGCCATCGGCCTGAATTTGAGTGGGCAGAAACGAATAAAACCCGAGAACAATCCAGGCCCGTTTTTCCCCCAGCAACCGTCGAGCCAGAAAGAAGACAAACGCGGCCGTCCCAATGAACCAAAGCGCGGTGACAAGCCGAATTCCCAAAAAACCGGAAACGCCGAACTGCCGTATTAACCACAACCACCAAACGAATCCCGGCTCGCGCATCCCCGAATCGAAAGGATTCAACAAGCGAAGGGAAGGCTCGATAAAACTCGGCAAATCCGGATGCGGGGAGGAGGCTTTGTCTTGAAAAATCCACCCGACCCGGGCGGCGTAGCCCAGCCCCAATACGGCGAAGAGGGAGAGGCGCGCACGTCTCGAAAGGCTTTCCCCTCCCTTCGACGGCCTCGCCCGACGACGGTCCCCCTCCGCGGCGCCGCCCTCATTGGCGAGGGGGATCGCCACGGCGCTCATCGCGGGAGCGCCATCCGGTGCAGCAGTCGAAGTCGGGCCCGGATTTGGGCCGGAGACACGGACAAAAGCCGCTCCAGGGAAAATTTCTCGACCGTGAAGCTCGCCATGACCGTGCCGTGGAACAAGGCGTTGTGAAGGGTGGTTTCGTCCAGGCGGTTGCCGTGCCGGTTGATGTAGCCCATGAACCCGCCCGCGAAGGTGTCCCCGGCCCCCGTGGGATCGAACACCTCTTCCAGCGGATAGGCCGGCGCCGAAGACACGCGGCGTTCCGAGAACAGCAGGGCGCCGTGTTCCCCTTTTTTGACCACCACGTAACGGGGGCCCCAGGAGCGGATCAATTTTCCCGCTTGAATCAGGCTGGGCTTCCCGGACAGCTGGCGCGCTTCCCCGTCGTTCAAAATCAGAATGTCGATTTCCTTGCACAAGGCCTTGAGTCGGTCGGGCTTGGTGGAAATCCACAAGTTCATGGTGTCGGCCGCGACGATTTTCGGCCGATGGACTTGCCGCAACACACGCATTTGCAAGTCCGGGTCGATGTTGGCCAGGAACACGGCGTCGGTGGCCCGGAAGGATTCGGGCAGGGTCGGAACGAATTTTTCGAACACGTTCAACCGCGTGTCCAGGGTTTTGGCTTCGTTCAAATCGTACTCGTAATACCCCGACCACCGGAACGTCTCGCCGTCGGTGATTTGGAGACCGGACAGATCGATCCCCCGTCGGCGCAACAGATCCAGGTGCTTCGCGGGAAAGTCCCGGCCAACGACCCCCACCAACCGAACATCGGTGGAGAAGCTCGCCGAATAGGAAAAATAGACCGCCGATCCGCCCAGGGCTTCGGCCCGCTGGCCAAAGGGCGTCTTCACCGAATCCAGCGCCACCGATCCGACCACCAAAACGCTCACGCCCGCCTCCTCGAACTTGCCGTCCGGCCCCCGCGGAGCCGGTTCATTGGGTAAATTCCTCGAACAACGCCGGATCCAACCGCCGAAGCCGGTCCTCGAACTCCGAAATCAGCATTGACGCGGGGATCCGGTCCGGGTAATCCGGCGGACGATCGGCCATTTGCCGGAAGGGCATTCCGTACCGGGTCAACAGCGTAAACAATTTCACATCGGCCAAGCAGAACCACCGGGTCAATCCCTGCTGTTTCGACGCCTGATAGATCAAGCGGAAAAGCCCGAGGATCAACCGGGGGCCCTTTCGCCCCCGAAGCGTCATGGCCAGGGGCCCCTGGTCGGGCAAGGAACCGCCCTCGCTTTGGCGCAGATAAGGCTCGGCGCCGTACGGGCCGTCTTCTTTTCGTCGACGGTAAATCTTGCTGATGACCAAGTGGGAAATTTCACCCGTGGGTTCCGGCCGTCCGCTGAAACGCACATTGATCACCCGGTGGATCGGCAAACCCTTGCCGGTGGGGGGAATCAGGCGAATCGCGGCCACGGGGTCGGGCCCCCGCAGGGCCGCCGCGTGAAGGGACACCGCGTCCAATTCGTCGGTGATCATCCCTTTGGGAAAATGGAGCGGCTGGGCGTGGGACAACTCCGTCACCCAAACGTCGTAACGAAGACGGTAGATTGCCTCCCGTCGCGCGGGCGACTCCACGAAGTGGAAAGAAAGGTCTTTAACGTCCAGCAGGCCCATGGGTGGTGGTAAGGTCGCCCCCGGAATACGCGCGGAGACCCCCGTTCACATTAATTTCCAATGGTTCGACGGGCGCCCCGGCCCGGAAACCGTCCGTGCTGCTTTGGCTTGCGTTCTTCGCGCTTTTCATGGCGATCGCCTTTGTTTTCGAGGCGGTCGGCCGCGGCGTCGTGTCCCGCCGACCGAAGAACGTCGGCCTTTTTGGGCGAAACGTCGGTCGTTCCTGCCAGGGGTTCACCACGCCTCTCGCGGCGGGGTCGGACGTCGTCCGCCTTGGCGTCGGCGGCGCCCACGGGGGGGTCTTCGTTGTAATCCGCCCTCAACGCCGGGGCGCGTAAGCCCAAAAGCAAGAGGAACAACGTTTTTCTCAGGGGGTCTCTAAAGAACATCCCTCGGATTTTATGATTTTTTGACGGCCCGCATGGCCCGTCGTCGGGCCCGGACCGCCCGCTGATGGTCTTCGTAATTCGACGAAAAGGAATGGCCGCCCGTATCGTCGGCGACAAAATAAAGATAATCCACCGCCGCCGGAGCCAGGGCCGCGGCCAGGGCGTCGCGGCCGGGGCTGCAGATGGGACCGGGCGGGAGACCGAACCGCCGGTAGGTGTTGTACGGATGTTCCAAGGCGAGGTCTTTTTTCCAAAGGGGATTTTTCCATTCGCCCAAGGCGTATTGAACCGTCGGATCGCATTCCAACCGCATGCCCTTTTTAAGTCGGTTGTGGTAAACGGCCGCCACCAGGGGTCGGTCGCTCGGACGGCGGGCCTCCCGTTCCACCAAGGACGCCAGGATCACCGTCCGCCGTTGCGTCCAACGGCGGCCGTCGGCCAGGCGAAATTCCTCATCCGGGTCCCGGGGGACCGGTCCGGGCGGCACAACGCCCGCGGTCTGGGCCGCCCGAAAAACCTCCTCCCAAACCGACCCGAAACGGTCCCGCGCGGTTCGAACCACGTCGGAGGCCGGAGCCCCGGGCTCGAACAAATACGTTTCCGGGAACAAAAATCCCTCCGATCCCTGGGCCGCGGACAGAAACGCCTCGCGGCCGCACACGCCGGCCGCCGCGACCCGATCCGCCATCTGCCAGAGAGCCCATCCTTCCGGCCAGGTGAGCCGGACGGCCTCGCCCCGGCCCGCCACCAAATCTTTCAAGATTCCCGCGGCGGAACGTCCCGGCGCCAGACGGTAAACACCGGCTTTCAATCGACCGTCGGCCCGGGAAAGCCGGCTCAAAAGGCGAAACCACGTCGCGGAACGTAGACGGCCCCGGTCCTTGAGTTCCCGGGCCACCCGGGCCGCCCCCGCCCCGGCGGGAATTTCCAACAGCCCCCCGTCAACGCGGGAGGGCGCGCTATTGATCCAGGCCATCCCCGCCGCCGCCCCCAGCCCGATCGCCGCCACCGCGCCCACCATCCGTCGAGGAAAACCCATCACGAACCGCCCCGCCGCCGCTCATCCAGAAAACCCTGGAGGATCACCGCGGCGGCCGCCCGGTCCCGGCGCTCTTTTTTGGCGCGGCCACCGGCCCCCTGTTCCGTCAAAAGGGCGTCCGCCCGCCACGTGGAGAGACGCTCGTCCCGGAGAATCGCGCGCAACCCTTCGGATTCCAGGGCGGCGGCCAGGGCCCGGGCCGCCCGGGCGCTTTCCCCTTCGGATCCGTCCATGTTGAGCGGAAGGCCCACCACCACGGTCCCGGCCCCGCGGTCCACCGCCACGGTTTTAAGGGCCGCGGCCACGGCGGCCGGCGGTCCGCCCGGCAAGGTCTCCAGGGGATGGGCCAGAAGACCCGACTCGTCGGACACGGCCACGCCCACCCGGGCCCGACCCCAATCGACCCCCAGGCACACCGTCACCCCGCGGCCCCGAGGAAAAAGGCGCTCCGCGTGTAATGGTTCACCCCGTAGGCCGTGGGCTGGCTTTCCATCACCGCGATTTTGTCGGCCCGAAAGGAGAACCACGGACGGTCGGCGTGGGCCGCGAGGAATCCGTCCGGAAGCCGCGGCGCCCCCGTGAAACGCGCCAGGGTGAGGTGGGGTTGAAAGGGGTGTTCCGCCGGCGGAAAACCGGCCCGCCCCAGGCGGCTCTCCAAGTCCGCCGCGAGACGGTTCAAGGCGTCGCCCCCGGCCCCCACGCCGGCCCAAAGGACCTGGGGGTTTCCGTCCGTTGGAAACACTCCCAAGCCGCGCAATTCCAGATCAAACGGGACGGCGTTTCGGGCCGCCTCCCGGCAGGCGACTTCCAAGGCGGGCACGTTGTCCGAGGGACCGATGAACCGAAGGGTGAAATGGAATTGCTCCGTTTTGGTCCACCGCGCTCCGGCCACCCCTTCCCGAAGAGGGAAAAAAGACCGGGTCAACGTGGTGTGAAGTTCCCGGGGCGGCGCCAACGACACGAACAATTTCATGGGGCCATTGTCCCAAAGTTGCCGAAAAATGAAAAGGGCGGTTCTCCTTGCGGGGCCCGCGCCCACTGTCCTACACTGTCGGCATGACCCGTCGGGACGTCCCCTGGATCGGTGCCCTGGCCGTCGCCGCGGCCCTGTTGTTCGTTCCCGGCTTTTTTTTGGGCCGCGTTCCCTTCGCCGGAGACGTCACGTTTTCCTTCCATCCGTGGCTGACCTACGCCGCCCAGGAAATTCAGGCCGGACGACTTCCGTTGTGGAACTGCTATTCCTCCTGCGGGGAGCCTTTTCTGGCGAACCCCCAGATCATGGTTTTCCACCCGCCCGCCCTCCTTTTTTGGATTTTCCCCTTCGCGGCCGCCTGGCGTTTGGGGCTTGGATTGAACGCCGGCCTGCTGTTCCTCGGAACTCTTTTTTTAGTCCGAACCGTGGCGCGCCGGGCGGACCGTTCGTCGACGCTTCTGGCCGGGCTGGCAACGGCGTTGGGCGGGTTCGCCGTGGTCAACTGGGAATTTCCGGCCTTGGGGGCGACCCTGGCGATTCTTCCATTCCTTTTGCTTTTTTCCTGGTCCGGCCGACATGGGTGGATTCCCTGGACGACCGCGTTGCTTTTTTTCGGGGGCTACACCCCGCTCACCGAATACGGGCTTCTTTGGGCGGGAGCGGCGGTCCTGTGGCGCGGGGCCCAGGAACGGCGTTGGACCCCCGCCGGCTTCTGGGCCCTGGGCGTCGGGGGAGGGCTCTTGGTCGCTCTGCCGCAGATCCTCCCCTCCTGGGAACTGGCCGGACGATCCCTCCGGTCCGCCATCACCGAGGCCGACGCGGCCCGCTATCTTTTGACCCCGGCCTTGCTTTTAAAAATCGCAATTCCGAACCTCCTGGACAAGGCGGCGTCGCCGTTTAATCCATCGGCCTTCGGAGCGGAATTTTGGCCGGTTCAGCGGAATTGGCTTTCGACGTTTTACGTCGGAACGGCACCGCTTCTCCTGGCCGTGGGAGCGGCTTTTTCCCGCCCCCGCCGGAAAATCTTCTGGATCGGGAGCGGGGCGTTCTTTCTCCTTTTGGCCATGGGGTGCGAACCAATTTTCACGGTCGTCCGGCGTTTCGTTCCCGGGTTCCGCTACATGACCCATTTTTCCAACGCCGCCGTCGTTTCGGTTCTGGCCGTCGCCCTGCTGGCGGCCGCCGGCGGATCGGACGCCGCGGCGAGAAAAACGGCGGCTCGCTTCGCCGGGGGGCTCGCCGCCCTTTGTTTCGTCGGGACCCTGTGGGCCGCTTCCCGGACTTGGTTGATCGGCGCGATGCTCGGCACGGCGGAACTCACCGCCGTCCAGGACCAGCGGGTTCGGTGGGCCTTTGTTGAAACGGGATTGATCGCCATCGGGGTGGGCCTTATGGCGCCCCGTCCCCGGTGGGGAACGGCGGGACTTCTTTGTTTGACCCTGCTGGAATTGGCCTGGAACGCCGCCGGACTTCATCCCCTGGCGCCGGCGGGCTTTTTCCGGGAGCGCGTCGCCCTGGCGGCCCAATATCAAAATCAACCGCGGCGTTTCGCCCTGACGCCGGCGGCCTTGGACACCCGGGGCATGGCCGGGGACAATCTCGTGGACGGCTACCGGAGTCTGCGGCAGGCCGGATTCCCGACGGTGATGCTGCCCTACCGCGCGCCCAACGCCTGGTCCTACGAAGTCTTCGGCCTTTCGGATTTCGCGGCC
>DAOQNO010000030.1:0-9230 GCA_035332125.1 Elusimicrobiota bacterium
GCTTTTTGTGGGTCTTGGCCGGGGCCTTGGCGGGCGCGGCGGCGGCCGTCGGTTCCGCAACCGGGGTCATGGTCGTTCCTTCGGCCAGAAGCGACAACCCGGAAAGCGCGCCAACGAACAAGCCGGAAACAAGCAGCGTCTTTTTCATGTGATTCTCCTTGGTGGGCGGGGACTCCCCGCTCCTCTTTAACGGTTTTGGCCGTCGCTTTCCTTACGTTCGGATGGATCGGAAGTTCGCCGGCCCAGCTCCACGAGGTGCCAAGTGGCCCAATCCAGGGGGAGGGACACGAAAAGGGATCGAGAACTCAATAGGATTCTATCCGGCTCCCCCATTAATTCCAACGGAATCCAAAGGGTGATTCGGCGGGGCTCCCGGTCCACTTCAATGGATTTCCAGGGCAATTCCCGTCCCTGGTCGAAAACCCGGTGCCGAAGGGCGCCGAAATCAATTCTCAGCTTGGGCATTCGTTCAAAGGGAACGCCCGGGCGATAGCCGAAGGCGAAAACCTGCACCCCGGTGCGGTTGCCCAGGGGTCGCTGGTAGGAGACGGTCACCACCAATTTCCCGTTTTGAACGCTGACGGTTTTTGTTTCAACCCCCACGAATTTGGCCCGCTCTTGATCGGAATCCTCCGGCGGGGGCAATCCTTTTCTGTCCAAATCCAATATCGGGAAATCGCCGAAGAGTTCGTTGGTTCGAATAAACGAAAGGAGGTAATTTCGATCGTAGGCGAATTGGGTCCGGTGCCGTTCCAGGGCGCGGCGCTTGGCCTCCCGCCGCCCGGCGTCCACCGGAAACGTTTCCCATTGGGCCAGCGCGCGAAAGGCCGCCGGGGGCGCGAGGGGTTGATCCGGGCGATGGCCCGGCGGCGACGGCCAACGGCGCAGATGGACCAAATACGGATAAACGGCCGGGGCAAAGTCGGGGCCCAGGTCCCAGAGGGCCACGTGGAGGAAAAGCGGCAGGGCCCGGTGGTCGGGGTGTTGATCGCCGGGGTGCGAGACGAAAATTTTTGTCGGGCGAAATTCCCGGAGGAGGGATGTCAAATCCTTCACGATTTCTTCGCCCTTGTAGGCGGCCCCGGGCCGGTAGGCGTTGGCGTAGGGCACCTTGGACACCCGGGTGAGCATGCTCCGGTACGGCGGACGGCCGTCCCAGCGGGAGTTCCAGATTTTCAAGGTGCCGTAGTCGGGGTATCCCAGGAAAGAGAGGGACCCGCTGCTCACCCCCAAAACCCCCATGCCCGCCACGGCCTCGTCGTGGCGGAGAAGGCCCATGTTCTGCATGGCCTTTCGTCGAATAACCGGGTGCTTTTTGTACGCCATGAAGGCCCATTCGTAATTGTCGCCGTAGGTGAAGTACACGACGCGGAGCGGGAGTCCGCGATCCACCGCCTCCTGAATCAAACCGCCGCAGCAAAGAATGTCGTCGTCGGGGTGGGGGGCCAGGACCAACAGTCGATCGTCGTCCCGAAGAACGACGGTGGTGGTGGCAACGGCCACGGGGACGGCCGCCCGACGGGGGCGCCGCGGGCGGCGGACCTTTTTTCTGGGCGCGGGCGACGCGACGATCGGGGGGGTGGAAAGACCGTCGGCGACGGCCTCGACGGGCCCTCCCTCACCGAGGATCGGCGCCGCCAAAAGCATTATCGCCCCGAAGATTATTTTTTTCATGGAATTTCCCGAACCAACAATGCGACGTCGTGCTGGGGCGGTTCGCCGGGCAACAGGCCCGGGAGCGGTCGGCGCCCCTCCTCCCGAAATCCCGCGGAGGAAAAAAATCGAAGGGCCCCGGGGTTGTCGATGCGCGCCGCCAAATGCACCCCCGGCGAACCCTTTTGCCGGGCGTGATGGAGGAATCGTTCGATCAGAGCTTTTCCCACGCCCCGGCCGCGGGCCGATGGGTCCAGATTGATGTGGAGATGGGACGGCCATCGGTCTAAAATCGCCGGCGTCCGATAGTTTCCCGGTGTCCCGGGGCGGATCAATCGAGCGAACAGGCCCCAGGCGGCGGGTCGAAAGAAAAATCCCCGAAGAGCCGCCCGCCCGACGGCCCGGGGAACCACCCGGCACGCCATGTCCCGTCCGTAGCGCCGGGTGTCCAGGCAGCCCGTCAAATAACCCCGGACCGCCCCGTCGATTTCGGCGATGAAAAGGGATTCGGGTTCCTTCTCCGCGTAATAATCCGTGAGCAGATCGGCGAGCAAGGCCGGGTCGCCGGCCAACCCGGGGGACGGATTTCCCCGATCGGCGGTTGAAACGGCCAGGCGACGCAGGGCCGTCCGATCTTCGGGCGCGAAAGGCCGCAGGAGGGGATTCCCCATGGGCCGCCATTTTATCACTTCCCCGGCGGGGGCCGGTCCGGGGACACCGGGCGGTTTTTCGGTGGCGACCGGAGCGACGACAATCTATACTAGTTCCCGTGCCCCGGACCGGGGCCCCTCCGGAAATCGGGGAACCCTTTTGAGGAGCGTTCAATGAATCGATTTTGGCGGAGCGGAGCGGCGGTGGCGTTGGCGGTCTTGGCGGCGGCGGGGTGCGACCGTCTGCGTCGTCCGCCCGCGGTGAAACCGCCGGATCCCCTGTGGGCCCAGTTCCTCGCGGGCCACACCGTCGGCATCGTTTCCCGGAAAACGAAGATCGCCGTGCGTTTCGCCGTGGACGTTTTCGACAAGGAACGCGTGGGCCAGGAAGCCCCCGGCGTTTTGGAATTCGATCCGTCGGTCCGCGGCACGGCCACCGTGTCGGACCCCCGCGAAGTCGTGTTCATCCCCGCGGAAGATTTGACCCCCGGCGCCTATTACAAAGTCACGGTCCGCCGAAAGGCCCTGGCCAACCTCCCCGAAAAACTCGACGATTACGAATTCGTTTTCCAAACATTGCCCCGAACCTTCGAAGTGGAAATCGGCGGATTGACCGCCGAAGACACCGCGGGTCTCATGGCCTTGGCCGGGGTCGTGACCACGGCGGACGGCGAAGAGGCGGAACCGGTGGAAAAGGTGGTGTTCCCCCAATGGTCCGGGGCGCCCCTCCAGGTGACCTGGACCCACGACGCCGAAGGGCGGCGGCACGAATTTACGGTCCGGGGGCTGAAGCGGGAGGCCGACGCCCAGTCCCTCCACGTCAATTGGTACGGCGGTCCCTTGGGCGTCGAGAACCGCGGCGAGCGCACCGTCGAAATCCCCGGCTTGAACGATTTTAAAATCACGAACTTCCAGGTCGTTCAGGCGGAGGAGCGCTATTTCGCGGTGTATTTTTCCGACAAAATCGATCCGCGACAGAACCTGAAGGGCCTGATCCGCGCCAGCGTGTCGCCTTTCACCCTCCGGGTGGAAGGCAACGTGGTGAAAATTTATCCGGACCGGCGGACCTCCGGGAAGGTCACCGTGACCGTCGAGGCCGGGGTGCGGAACGCCGGCGGTTTCGCTTTAAAAGAAGGCCGGGCCGAGACCCTGTCTTTTGTGAGCGAAAAGCCCCAGGTGCGCTTTGCGGGGCAAGGCGTCCTCCTTCCCGACAACGACGTCCTGTCCATCCCCTTCGACGTCATGAACGTCCATTCGGTTCAGGTGACGGCCTTCCAGGTGTACGAAGACAACATCGGCCAGTTTCTCCAGGGCAACCGCCTGGACACCGACACCGAATTGGGCCGGGTGGGCCGGCATTTGTGGCGAAAAACCCTCCACCTCTCGGCGGCGAACCCCGATCAATGGCAACGCTACGAACTGGACGCCACGGACTTGTTGAAAAAGAACCCCGGCGCCCTCTTCCGGCTGACCCTCTCCATCAATCGAAGCAACTCGGATTTCGCCTGCTCCGAGCAGGACAGCGCCGTGCCGGTCAAAACCGAATCGGCGCCCAAGAACCAAGACGACATTTATTGGAACGAAGGGTCCGGCTGGGACGGCATTGAGAACTGGTACCAGGAGGGCAATCCCCAGTGGACCGACCGGGAGGACCCCTGCAAAGACGCCTATTTCATTTTCGGCAACGGCGTGAAGGACGCCCGGAACTTTTTGGCGTCGAACATCGGCTTGTTGGCCAAAACCGACGCCACCGGCCGGGTGACGCTCGTGGCGACCGATCTTCGAACGGCCGCCCCGTTGTCCGGCGCGGCCCTGTCCATCCGGAATTTCCAAAACCAGGAAATCGGATCGGGCCGGACCGACGGGGACGGGTTCGCCAGCATCGCCGTCACGGAAAAACCCTTCTACGTGGCCGCCGAAAAAGACGGCGGCAAGGGCTTTTTGAAAATGAGCGACGGTACGGCCCTGCCCACCAGCCACTTCGACGTCGGCGGCGAAAAAGTCCAGGAGGGGCTGAAGGGATTTATTTACGGGGAACGCGGCGTTTGGCGTCCCGGCGACGACCTCCATTTGGTCTTCGTCCTGGAGAATAAAAACCACGTGGTGCCGGAGGACCACCCGGCCACCCTGCGCCTCACCAACCCCCAGGGCCAACTGGTCGACACGGTCACCAACGCCAAGCCGGTCAACGGGTTTTACCGGTTCGATCTCAAAACGGCCGAGAGCGCCCCCACCGGCACCTGGACCGCCGAGGTTCAATTGGGCGGCAGCGCTTTCTCCAAAGCGCTTAAAATCGAAACCGTCGTGCCGAATCGACTTAAAATCGAATACGCGGTCGGGGAGGAGCCGATCCCCGCGGGGAATTTGAACGGAACCATTTTTTCCCAATGGCTCCACGGAGCCACGGCGGCCGGTTTGAAGACCCAGGTGTCCGTGCGGTACAAATCCCAGGGGACGCGGTTCGCGCGGTTCGAAGACCATCTCTTCGACGATCCGACCCGGGAAATCAAAGGCAACGAGGAAACGATTTTTGAGGGCCGTTTGGACCCCACCGGGCACCTCGCCTTTAATTCCGATCTGGCCACCGACGCCCCGGCCCCGGGCATGGTCTCGGCGCAATTTAAGATTCAGGTCTTTGAAGAGGGCGGGGCCTTTAGCGTCAGCCAGAAGGCTTTTGACTTCGCGCCTTACCAGCGTTTCGTCGGGTTGAAACTGCCCAAGGGCGACCAGGTGCGCAACATGCTGTTGACGGACAAAACCCACACGGTGTCCTTGGTGACGGTCAACGCCAAGGGCGAGCCGATCAAGGTGCCGAAACTCAAAGTCGCCCTCTACAAGGTCCAATGGCGCTGGTGGTGGGACCAAACCGGCGAATCCTCGGCCCAGTTCAACACCGGCGAGGAAAACCACGTCATCAAGGAAGGCACCGCGTCCACCAAGGCGGACGGGCGGGGGTCCTGGGATTTTGAAGTCAAATACCCGGATTGGGGCCGTTACTTGGTTCGCGCCTGCGACGAAGACGGCGGGCATTGCGCGGGCCAATACCTTTACATCGATTGGCCCGGTTGGGCCGGCCGCGCCCAGGAGCAATCGGGTCCCGGCGCCAGCGTGTTGTATTTCTTTTCGGACAAATCCAGTTACGCCGTGGGCGAAACCGCGGTTCTCCAATTGCCGGACGCCTCCCAGGGACGGGGCCTGATGACCGTCGAAAACGGAAGCCGGGTGCTCGAAAAACGCTGGATCGATTTCACCAAAGGCAAAACCAAATTCGAGCTGCCCATCACGGCCGAAATGACGCCAAACGTGTACGTTTCGGTGGCGCTCCTTCAGCCCCACGCCGGGAAAGACAACGATCGGCCCCTTCGGCTCTACGGGGTGATCCCCCTCCGCGTGACGGACCCGGACACCGTTCTCCAGCCCGTGGTCAAGGCGCCCGAGGAGTGGCGCCCGCTCTCCGAAGCCGCCGTCACCGTTTCGGAAACCAAGGGCCGGCCCATGACCTACACCCTGGCCATCGTCGATGAGGGGCTCCTGGGCCTCACGGGGTATTCCACGCCCGATCCCCACGATTATTTTTACCGCAAGGAAGCCCTGGGCGTCAAAACCTGGGACCTCTTTGACCTGGTGGTCGGCGCCTACAGCGCCAACCTGGAACGCCTCCTGGCCCTGGGCGGAAGCGACGCCCTCGAAGGCAAGGACGACAATCAGGAAACCCGGCGTTTCCCGCCGGTGGTTCGTTTCCTGGGCCCCTTCACCCTGGGCAAAGGCGAATCCAAAACCCACAAAGTGGACCTGCCCCAGTACATCGGACAAGTGCGCGCCATGGTGGTGGCGGGCCGGGACGGGGCCTACGGGCGGGCGGAAAAATCCGTCTACGTGCGGGAGCCCTTGTCGGTCCTGACCACCCTTCCCCGGGTGGTGGGCCCCGAGGAGCGGATCGCGGTGCCCGTGAACGTGTTCGTGATGAAGCCCGAAGTGAAGGACGTGTCCTTGTCCATCGACACCGACGACCGCTTTGAGGTGGTGGGGTCCAAGACGGCCCAAATGGTTTTCGCCCAGCCCGGCGACGGATTGACGCTCTTTACCCTTCGAGCCGGCCTTCGCACGGGCCCGGGCCGGGTGACGGTGTCGGCCGCGGGCGGCGGATCGTCGACCCGATCGGAAACCCATCTCACGGTGCGGGCGGCCAACCCGCCCACCGTGGAAACCCGGGGCGGCGCCGTGGAAGGCGGCCAGACCTGGACGGAAACCGTGGTCCCCCACGGGCTGCCGGGGACCAACGAGGTCCACCTGGAGGTGTCGGCCCTACCGCCGTTGAATCTCGAGCGGCGCCTGGGCGAATTGATCCGCTACCCCCACGGGTGCGTGGAGCAGGTCACCTCCTCGGTCTTTCCCCAGCTTTATCTTCCGGACCTGGTGAAGCTCACCGACGCCCAAAAAGCCGAAGTGGAAAAAAACATCAAAACCGGCATCGACCGCCTGCGGGCCTTCCAAGCGCCCAACGGCGGATTCGTCTATTGGCCGGGGGCGCTGTCGGGAGGCCCCGACGAATGGGCCACCAATTACGTCGGGCATTTCCTGATGGAGGCGGAGAAGAAGGGTTACGCCGTGCCGGCGGACATGCGGGCGGAATGGATCAAATACCAGAAGGGCCAGGCCCAGGCCTGGACGCCCGGGGACCGTTGGGGGGCCATTGAACAGTCCTTCCGTCTTTACACCCTGGCCCTGGCGGGCGAAGCGCCCCTGGGCGCCATGAACCGGTTGAAAGAATCAACGGGTCTGGCGCCCCTGGCCCAATGGAATTTGGCCGCCGCCTACGCCCTGGCCGGCCAGGAAAAGGCCGCCCGGGAATTGGGGCAGGCCACGCTTGAGCCGGAGAAATACGATTCGGCCGGTCCCACCTACGGATCGGCCCTTCGGGACCGGGCGATGATCCTGAACGCCCTGGCGCATCTCAAGGACCTGGACCGGGGCCGCTCCCTGGCCCAATCCATTTCCAGCGACTTGGTGGCCGAGCGATGGTTGGGAACCCACGAAACGGCGTACGCGCTGTTGGCCATGGCGCGCTATTTCGGCGCCGACGCTTCGGCGGAGCCGCCGTCCTTCAGCTGGTCGGTGGGAACCGGCGCGGCGTCGTCGGTCACCGGCGAAGGACGCATCTTCTCCAAGTCCCTGCCCGACTTTCCCGCCGGGGGCGCGCCGGTCACGGTCAAGAACACGGGGTCCCGACGCCTCTTTGCCTACGTGACGGTGCGGGGCGTGCCCAAGGCCGGGGAGGAAACGGCCGCGTCCGCGGGCCTCGAGCTCAGCGTCGCGTATTTAAAGAACGGGGATCCGGTGGACGCATCCTCGGTCAAGCAGGGCACGGACCTGACGGCCCAGGTGACGGTTCGGAACCGTTCCGGCGCCAAGTTGGACAACTTGGCTTTGACCCACATCGTGCCCTCCGGTTGGGAAATCCAAAGCCCCGCTTTTGAGGGCGGCAGCACCCTTTACAAAGGCGTCGAATTCCGGGACGTGCGGGACGATCGGGTGAACAGTTATTTCTCCTTGGCCCCGGGAGCCGTCTTGACCTGGGAGGAACAATTTCACGCGACCTACGCCGGACATTTCTACCTGCCCGCCGTCGCCGTGGAGGCGATGTACGACGCCACCAAGCACGCCCGGACGACGGGGCAATGGGTCGACGTGACGCGTTCCGAAAAATAACGGTCCGGGGGCCGCGCGCGCTTCGCGTCGCGGCCGCTTCCCTCGGCGGATTCGCCCTCCTTTCCATCGCGGCCCTGCCCCGGCCGTTGTTCCGCGAACCCACGTCCACGGTCCTGTTGGGCCGCGACGGCGGGTTGCTGGCGGCCAAAATCGCCGCCGATCAGCAATGGCGCTTTCCGGCGTTGGACCGCGTCCCCGCGAAATTCAAAATCGCCGCCATCCAGTTTGAGGACCGGCGGTTTGAACGCCACTGGGGCGTGGACCCCTTCGCCGTGGCCCGGGCCCTGCGGGAAGCCGTTCGCCGCCGCCGCGTGACGAGCGGCGCCAGCACCCTCTCCATGCAGGTTATCCGCCTGGCCCGGGGCAACCCGCCCCGAACCGTCCCCGAAAAAATTTGGGAAATGTTCCTCGCCCTGGGTCTGGAGCTTACCCACTCCAAGGAACGCGTTCTGTCGCTCTACGCCGCCCACGCTCCCATGGGGGGGAACATCGTGGGGCTGGAGGCCGCGTCCTGGCGTTATTTCGGTCGGGCGCCCGAAAGCCTTTCCTGGGCGGAGGCCGGCGTCCTGGCGGTGTTGCCCAACAGCCCCGCCCTCATGCATCCCGGCCGGAACCGGGACCGTCTTCGGGCCAAACGGGATCGATTGCTCAACCGGCTGCACGCCGCCGGATTTATTTCCGACTCCGATTGGCCCCTCGCCCTGGCCGAGCCCCTGCCCGACGCGCCCCTGCCTCTGCCCGCCCACGCTGTCCATCTGCTGGACACGTTGATCCAGGACCGGGGCTTGGCCGGCCGACGGATCCGGTCGACCTTGGACCCCGCGCTTCAGCGGGCCGTGGAAGACCTCGTCGCCCAGCGCGCGGAAAGTCTGCGCGCCCGAGACATTCAAAACGTCGCCGCGATCGTCGTTGACCACCGGGATTTTTCCGTGCGGGCCTACGTGGGCAACGGCGGGGACTCGGATGGGAAAGAGGGGCGGAGCGTCGACATCGTTCAGAGCCGCCGAAGCACCGGGAGCACCTTAAAACCCTTTTTGTTCGCGGCGGCGCTCCAGGCGGGGGACATCGGGCCGACCACGCTCCTGCCGGACCTGCCCACCCAGTTCCCCGGGTTCCACCCGGAAAACAACGACAACCGTTACCGGGGCGCGGTGCCGGCCCGGGAGGCCCTGGCCCAATCCTTGAACGTGCCGGCGGTTCGATTGCTCAAGCTTTACG
>DAOQNO010000031.1:0-9156 GCA_035332125.1 Elusimicrobiota bacterium
CCCTTCAACAATTGAACGCCGCCCATGTGGCGCCCACGTTTTATCTTCTGGAAGCCCTGCGTCGTCTTCCCGCCCCGCGGCCCCGGGTTCTCCTGGTGGGCTCCGCCGCGGAATACGGCGCCTCCCGACGACGACTGACCGAAAGCGCCCCCGCCCGTCCCCAAACCGATTACGGCGTTTCCAAGCTTCTCCAAACCCGGCTGGGGTTGGCGTTCCACGCCCTGGGCGTGCCGGTCATCGTGGCGCGCCTCTTCAATTTGTACGCCCCCGACGCCCCCGCCACCTTCGCCGTGCCCCGGGTGTGGAATCTCCTTCGACGAAAATCCAAGGGGCGGAAGATTCTTGAAACGGGTCCGCAAAACGCCGTGCGGGATTTCCTGGCCCTGCCGGACGCCCTGGAGGCCCTGGCGCTTTTGGCGACCCGGGGAAAACCCGGGGAGATCTACAACGTTTGTTCGGGGCGGGGCCTTCGCATGGGCGAGTTGTTCGACGCCATGGCCGAAGGCGCGGGGGTTTCCGTCGGGTGGAAAACGACGGGCACCGGGTCCGGCAAGTCGGCCGCGTCCGTCGCCGTGGGCGATCCCGCCAAAATTCGCCGACGGACCGGTTGGCGGCCCCGCCTCGACGTGCTGGCGTTGGCCCGGGCGGGGAAAAAATCGTGACCGCCTCCCGGTCGGTGGTCCACGTGGTTCCCGGGTTGGGATACGGCGGCACGGAATTTGTGGTGTTGCGTTTGGCCGAGGCCGAGCGGGCCCGGGGGTGGGACAGCCGGGTCGTGTCGCTCAAGCGGAGCGGCGCGCTTTTTCCCGCTTTTGAAAAGGCCGGCGTCCCGGCCCGGCCCCTGGGCCCGTCGGATTTTCGAGGCCCGGCCCCCGGCACCGTCGTGGGCTGGCTCTACAACGGCAACCTCGCGCCCGGGGCCCTGGCCCGGTTCCGCCCCGGAACGGGCCTCGTGTGGAACCTCATGCAGGCCAACTTGAGCGCCGCCGTGAACCGCTGGCCCACCCGGGCCGCCATGAGGCTCGGCGCGGCCCTCTCCGCCGGGCGGCCGGACGCCGTCGTCTGCAATTCCGAGGCCGCCCGGACGGCCCACGCCGCGGCGGGCTACGCCGCCGCAAAAATGAGCGTCATCCCCAACGGGGTCGACACCGAACTCTACCGCCCGTCGGAAAACGCCCGGACCGGCGTCGGGCCCGTCGTCATCGGCCATCTGGCCCGGTGGGACCCTCAAAAAGACCACGCCACTTTCGTTCGGGCCGTGGGCCGCCTTTTGCGGCGGGGCGTGGACGTCCGCGCCCGCCTGGCGGGGCCCGGCGTGACGGCCGACAATCCCGATCTCACGCGCTGGATCGCCGAAACGGGCCGTCCCGAATGCTTTGAGCGCCTGGGCGCCCTGGATCAAACCGTGCCCTTCTATCAGTCCCTGGACGTCTTTTGTCTGTCGTCGGTGGGGGAGAGCTCGCCCTACGCCCTGGCCGAAGCCATGGCCTGCGGCCTGCCCGCCGCGGCCACCGACGTGGGGGATTGCCGCGCGGTGTTGAACGACGGCGACGCCCTGGCTCCGGCGGGCGACGACGACGCCCTGTCCCGGGCCCTGGAGCGTTGGGCGCGCCTGGGGCCGGAGGAGCGCCGCCGAAAGGGCCGGGAGGCCCGGGGGCGGATCGTCGAACATTATTCCTTCCGCCGAATGGTGGACGCCTATTTGGATCTCTACCAAACCGTCGCCGCCCGGCGGGACGGGCGCGGTTGAATATGGCAAAATCCTCGCCTGTGAACGAACCCGCCGACTCCCCGAATTTAAACACCCCGACGCCGCCCGCGCCGCTCTTCGGCCCCGGGGCGGCCAAGGGCCATCCTTTTCAGACGGAAGGGTGGGCCGAGGTCAAACGCCGCATGGGCTGGCGGTCGCACTTTTTGGAAGTGACCCGGGAGGGCGCGGTGCGGGCCGCCCTGCGGGTGTTGGAAAAGGATTTCCCCAAAATCGGTTACCGGTTTTTCTACGCGCCCCGGGGGCCGATCCTGGAGACGGGGTGGACCGACGCGGATTTGGATGAGCTTTTCCGCCGGGCCGAGACCCTCGCTCGGGAACGCCGGGCGGTGTTCCTGAAAATCGACCCGGACGTGCCCGGCCCGGAGGAGGTTCTCACGGGGGCCCTTCGGCGAAACGGGTTTCGGTTGGCTCCCGCCGTGGGCAGTTTGTCCGGCGTTCAACCCCGGTGCGTTTTCCGTCTGGACCTGCGGCCGACGGAGGAGGCGCTTTTGGCGGGCATGGACCAGAAGGCCCGCTACAACATCCGCCTGGCCGAAAAAAAGGGCGTCACCGTCCGCCCCGTCTCGGACCGGAAGGACGTGGAGACCTTTTTCCGCCTCCTTCAAGAAACCGCCGTGCGGGACAAATTCCTGATCCGCCCCCTTCGCTACCTGTTGGACATTCAGGAGCAATTCGAGTCCCGGGGCGACGCCCAATTCTTTCTGGCCGAGCGCGAGGGCCAGGCCATCGCCGGGGCCCTGGCCTTGAAGAGCGGCCCCCTGTGCCTCTACGCCTACGGCGCCAGCGCCAACACCGGCCGCCAATACATGCCCAACCACCTGGTTCAATGGACCATGGTCCGCTGGGCCAAGGCCCACGGCTGCCTCGTCTACGACTTTCGCGGCGTGCCGAGCAACCCTTTGCCCGACGATCCGCTCTTCGGCCTCTTCCGGTTTAAAAAAGGCTTCGGCGGCGTCTTCACGGAATTTATCGGAGAGTTCGACCGGGTCTACGTCCCGTGGCTCTATTGGTTGTGGATCTACGGCTGGCCCCTCTTTAAGAAAATCCGCCACCTCCTGTTGTTCCGACGGACGAGCCGCACGGCCGGGGAGTCCGATTGAAGCCCCTCCGCTGGGTGGAGATCGACCTGGGCGCCATCGCCGCCAACTTCCGGGCGGTTCGGCGTCTCGTCGGGCCGTCGGCGCCCGTGACGGCGGTGGTCAAGGGCGACGGCTACGGCCACGGGGCGGTGCAAGTGGCCAAAACCTGCCTGGAGGCCGGGGCCCGGGACGTGGCGGTGACTTATTTGGAAGAAGCCCTGCCCCTGCGCCGGGCGGGCGTGCGGGCGCCCCTCCTCGTCATGGGTCCCCTGGACCCGGCGGAGGCCGGCCTGGCCGCCAAGGAAAATTTGTCCGTCATGGTGGACAACGAGCCCCTGCTCAAGGCCCTGGCCCGCCGGGGTCGTGCCCGGCCGGTGTCGGTTCAGGTGAAAGTGGATTTGGGCCTTCGCCGCTGGGGAATCCCCCTGGAGGCTCTGGCGGATTTCCTGAAAAAGATCGAAGCCCTGCCGGGCCTCCGGCTGGACGGCGTTTTCGCCCATCCGGGGTATATGGCCGACAAAAACGCCGGCGAAGTGGACCGTCGTCTGCGGGCCTTCGTGGCCGCCGCCCGGCCGCTGATGAAGCCCTTTCCCAAGGCCCGCCTGCACGGGGCGGACAGCGCGGTGCTCCTGGATTTTCCGGAATTCCGGTTGGACGGCGTGCGCGTGGGCAACCTGCTCTACGGGATGAACCCGACGCGGAAGGATCTGTCCCTTAAAAACCCCTGGTTCCCCCGGACCCGGGTGGTCCGCGTGATCCGGGCGAACCCCGGCGACACCGTCGGCTACGGCAGCCAATACATCGCCGAAAAAACCCTGACCCTCGGCACCCTGCCGGTGGGTTACGCCCACGGCTTCACCCTGGAGCTGGCCCCCGCCCGGGGAAATCCCTATTGGGTCACCATCGAGGGCGTTCGCTGTCCGGTGATCGGGCGCGTGGGCATGAGTCACACGGTGGTGGATCTCTCGGGCCTCCCCCGGCCGCCCCGGGAGGGCGACATCGCCGCCCTGCCCCTCCGCCGCACCGCCTCGGCCCTTTGGGAGAAGGTCTATATATAGTCGGCTCCGGGTGCTGGCGGCGCCCAACGCCTTTAAAGGAAGCCTGACCGCCGGGGACGCCGCCCGCGCCCTGGCCCGGGGCGCTCGAAAAGCCGTTCGCCCCGCCCCCCAGATTCGATTGTGTCCGCTGGCCGACGGCGGCGACGACACCCTGGAAGTTCTCTCCGGGGTCTTCGGCGCCCGCCCCCGGCGCGCCCGGGTCACGGGCCCCCTCGGCCGGCCCCTGCAAGCCCGCTGGGCCTACGCGTCCCGGCGACGACTGGCCGTGATCGAGATGGCCCGGTCCTCGGGCCTGGCCCTCGTTCCACCTTCCTCCCGAAATCCCGAAAAAACCACCGCCTTCGGCACGGGCGAACTGTTGCGCGCCGCTTTGGACGCCGGCGCGCGCACCGTTTATCTGGCTCTCGGGGGAAGCGCGACCGTCGAAGGCGGGGTGGGCGTTCTTCAGGCCCTGGGGGCGACGGTTTTCCTGCGGGAAGGCGATCGGTCGTCGCCCCTGACCCGGCCCTTTGTCGGCGGCGATTTTTCCCGCCTGGCCTCCCTGGACGTCGAGGGGTTGGACCCGCGGCTGAAAAAAATTCGACTGGTCCTGCTCACGGACGTTCGAAACCCATTGCTCGGGGCCGGGGGAGCGGCCCGGGTCTTTGGACCCCAAAAGGGCGCGACCCCGGCCCAGGTGCGCCGGTTGGAAAAGGGACTCGCCCTCCTGGAGCGTTGGGCGGGGAAAGGCGCGGGGCCGGGCGGCGGCGCCGCCGGCGGGGTGGCGGCGGGCCTTGTTTTCTGGGCGGGCGCCCGGGTGTTGGCCGGGGCCTCCTTCGTGTTCGACGCGGTGAATTTGAAACGCCACGTGCGGTGGGCCGACGTTGTTCTGACGGGCGAGGGGCGGCTGGACGACACGTCCTTCGGCGGAAAAACCGTGGGCGGGCTGGCGAACCGGTGCCGGCGGGAAAAGAAACCCTTGGCGATTTTCGCCGGGAGCGCGACGCCCGGCGCCCGGCGCCGAGGCGCCCGTCTGGGAGCGGTGGTGGTTCCCCTGGCGCCCGGCCTTTCGACCGGGCGCGCCATGGCCCGGGCGGCGGCTCTTTTGGAATCGGCCGCCGCCGATTATTTCGCGGGGAGGGTTCGGCGTGGTTAAGACCATTGGGGTGACGCGGCGGCTTCCGCCGGAAGGGTTGGAGCTCCTTCGATCCTCCGGGGCGACGGTGATTTTAAACGAGGAAGACCGGCCGCTCTCTCCCGAGGAGCTTCGGTCGATGGCCGCGCGGTGCGACGGAATGATTGTCCAGTTGGTGGACCGGGTGGACGCCGCGCTGTTGGACGCGGGGAAAAATCTAAAAGTCGTCGCCAACTACGCGGTGGGCGTCGACAACATCGATCGGGCCGCCGCGGCCGCCCGGGGCGTCGTCGTCACCAACACCCCGGACGTTTTGACCCTGGCCACGGCCGAGCTGGCCTGGGCGCTTCTTTTGGGCGCCGCCCGGCGGGTGGCCGAGGGCGACCGGTTGACCCGGGAAGGCCGTTTTCGGGGGTGGGCGCCGCTCCTCCATTTGGGCGTGGGCGTGTCGGGGAAAACCCTGGGAATCGTGGGCGGGGGGCGCATCGGCGCGGCGGTGGCGCGGATCGGCGCGGGGTTCGGCATGACGGTTCTTTATCACGCCCGGTCGGCCCACCCGGAGATTGAGCGCGAGGCCCGGGCGGCGCGGGTCGATCTGCCCCGGCTTTTGGCCGAAAGCGATTTTGTTTCCCTGCACGTGCCCCTCACGGCGGAGACCCGGCATTTGATCGGCGAGAAGGAATTGTCGTCCATGAAGCCCACGGCGGTGTTGGTCAACACGGCCCGGGGGCCCGTGGTGGACGAGGAGGCCCTGGTGCGGGCGCTGAAGGGGAAAAAGATTTTCGCCGCGGGGTTGGACGTTTTCGAGAAGGAACCCCAACTGGCGCCGGGGTTGGCGGAATTGCCGAACGTTTTGTTGGCGCCCCACGCCGGAAGCGCCACCGTTGAAACCCGGGCCGAGATGTCGGTTTTGGCGGCCCGGAACGTGCTGGCCGTTTTGGAGGGCCGCCCGGCCCTCACGCCGGTCGGAATTTAAGCCAGCGGTTTTTTTCCCGTCACCAAATCGAACAAATACGCTCCGGACAGCCGTCCGGAGACCATCACGTCCCCCGCCCCTTCCTTGAGCATCCGGTCCGCCTCCTCGTTCTCGTCGGCGGTCATGACGATTTTGGCCTTGGGACTGAGGTCCTTCAAGTGCGAGAGCAGGCGCCGGT
Source organism: Elusimicrobiota bacterium (assembly GCA_035332125.1). Classification (GTDB taxonomy): domain Bacteria; phylum Elusimicrobiota; class Elusimicrobia; order FEN-1173; family FEN-1173; genus JADKIY01. The sequence goes on from DAOQNO010000031.1 coordinate 6,177, forward strand.
TGGTGATGCCCTTGAGAAAAGTGTCGGAGATGGAACAAATCACGAGGCTGGCCTGTTCGATCCCGATGTGACGGAGGGTTTCCGGGTTCGCCAGGTCGCCGTAAAGCCAATGGAAGCCCCGGGCCCGAAGGCGGTCCTTTTGTGTGGCGTCGTAATCCACCACCAGGATTCTTTTTTTAAGGCTCGGGGCCGATTTTTCCACCGCGCTCAAAAATCCCTGGCCGATCCGGTAACAGCCCAGGAGCACGATGTCCCGGTGTTCCTTCAGCAATTGCGCTTCCGACGGGTGGTGCGTGGACCGCTCCCGAATTCCCACGACCCCCAGGACGGCCAGAAGGCCCCGGACCAATTTGTCGTTGAACTGAATGGCGTAGGTCGAGACCACCGACGCCAGGAGGAGCGCCGTCAGCACCAGGGCCGACAACTCCGACGACACGTGGCCGTAGCCCGTGCCCAGGGCCAGGATGACCAGGGAGAACTCGCTGATCTGGGAGAGGTTGATCCCGACGAGGAGCCCGTTCCGCAACCCCTGCTTCATGATCGCCGCCGTGGGCGCCACGGTCAGGAGGCGGCTGGCGAAGACGAACAGGATCATGAGCCCCGAGAGCCCCAGGGTGTGGGCCGTCGGGGGCGCCACCTTGAGGCCCAGGGAAACGAAGAAGAGGGTCACGAAAAAGTCCCGCACGCCGGAAAGTTTGGAAATCACGTCGGCGCCGTAGGGGAAGGCCGCGATGCTCAGGCCCGCGATCAGGGCGCCCATTTCCTTGGAGAGCCCCAGGTGTTCCGCCGCGGCCCCCAGGCCGAAGCACCAGGCGATGGAGGTGAGAAGCACCAACTCCGGCAGCCGCGCGGCGGCGGAGAAAAGCGGACTTAAGAGGAAGCGGCTCACCAGGAAGGACACGCCCACCAGCGCCAGGCCCAGGCTCAAGGACGAGGCGATTTGCACCAGCTGCGGGTGGGACAGGTTGGGCTGAAGGGCCAGGAACAAAATGGCCGCCAGGTCCTGGAGCACCAGCACGCCCACCGTGAGGCGGCCGGAGGTCGTGTGCAGTTCGAATTTGTCGTGGAGAAGTTTGACGACGATCAGGGTGGAGCTGAGCGCCGCGGCCACGGCCAGATACAGCACCTCGAAGGACCCCACGCCGAAGACCGACCGGAGCGAACCGAAGAACAGCCCGCCCAGGGCCACGCCCCCGGCCATTTGAAGCCCGCCCACGGCCAGGGCGGCCTTGCCCATTTTGGCCAATTCCCGAAGGTTGATTTCCAGGCCGATGATGAAGAGGAGGAAGATGAGCCCGATTTCGGAGATGAGCTCGATGCTCCGCTCGTCGGTGACGAGGCCGAAGCCCAGGTGGGAACCCAACAGCACCCCGCCCAGCACGTAGCCCAGAATGAGCGGTTGGCGGAGCAGCCGCGCCACGTGGGAGGCCGCCGCGGCGAAAACGATGCCGAGGGCGATGTCGGTGAGGAGGGAAAATTCCGCCGGGGTCGGGGAAGGCGTCACTCGGTGATGTTTTCGTCCTTCAGATCTTCCTGGGCCTCGTGGTCCACGGGGCAGAACTCCTTGGGGGCCGCGCCGTCGCGGAAGGCTTCCAGCACCACGTGGGGGCAGGTGGGGAGCGCCAGGTAGCCCGTGTCCCGGTCGATTTTGGCGAAGGACACGCCGGGGGGAACGGGGAAGTCCCGGGTCGGCAGGAACTTCACGGCCTGAGCCATGTAGTCCGTCCACCAGGGCACCGTGGTTCCGGCGCTGGTCAGTTTCTTGCCCAGGGGCACAAAGTCGTCGTAGCCCAGCCACACGCCGGTCACCAGGTCGGGACCGAAGCCCATGAACCAAAAGTCGCGCATGTCCTGGGTGGTCCCGGTTTTGCCGGCCACGGGGCGGCCGACGTTCCGGGCGTAGGCGCCGGTGCCTTCCTGCACCACGGCCTGCATGAGCCGCGTGGTCAAAAAGGCGCTCTGGGGGGAGATGGCCGGCTCGCCCTGGGGCACGTGTTCCTCCAGAACTTTTCCGTTGCGGTCCACCACTTTGAGCACCGCGAAGGGCTGCATGTGCACGCCCGCGTTGGCCAGGGTGCCGATGGCGCTCGTCATTTCAAGGACGGTGACCACCGACGAGCCCAGCCCCAGGGAAAGCACCGGGTCCAGGGGGCTTTGAATGCCGGCCCGGTGGGCCAGGTCCACCACGGCCTTGGGGCCCACCCGGTCGATCAACCGCACGGACACGAGGTTCCGGGAAAGGGCCAAACCCCGCCGCAGGGTGACGGGCCCCAAAAATTTGTCGTCCCAGTTGCGGGGCGCCCAGATGGGGTTGGGCGCGTCGGGCGGCAGGTCCGGCGTGTAGTAGCCCGTGACCATCTCCATCAGCGTGGCGTAGTCCGTGGCTTCGGCCACCAGGCGCGGGTGGCGCTCCACGTCGGTGTAGGCGATGGGCAGGTCGTCCACCACGGTGGCCGCCGTGAGTCCGGATTCCAGGGCCGCCAGCCATACGAAGGGTTTGAAGGTCGAGCCCGGCTGGCGTTTGGCCTGGGTGGCCCGGTTGAACTGGCTTTCCTGGAAGTCCCGCCCGCCCACCAGGGCCCGAATGCCGCCCGTGTGGGGGTCCACGGAAACCAGGGCGCCCTGGACGGGCACGGGCTCAACGTGTTCCTCGGGCTCCTCGTTCTTTTCCGGGTCGGCCTTCCACTTTTTCCACTTCTCCAAAAATTCCGGAGTCAGTTTTTTGTCTTTGACCAGCTGGGTCAGCCGTTGCTCGGCGTAGCGGTCGTCGAAGGAGGTGAGGTTTTTCTGGGTGGCCTCCTCGGCCGCCCGTTGCATGCGGGCGTCCAGGGTGGTGTAAATGGAGTAGCCGCCCTTGTAGAGCGCTTCCGATCCGTAGGTGGGTTCCAGCTGAAGCCGGACCATCTCCACGAAATATTGGGCGTTGATTTTGTCCGGGGCCTTCTTGGTGAAAATGTGTCCCGCCCCGCCCGCCCGCAGT
>DAOQNO010000032.1:0-9091 GCA_035332125.1 Elusimicrobiota bacterium
TAACTTCTTTTCGTCCGGGCCCCCGACCGGACGCGCCGGTGGTTCTCGTTGTGCAGGACATGCACGACGTGGCCGATGCGCAGAAAAACATTTCCACCCTGTTGGCGGATTTGTCCACCGCCGGGAAGGTTTCCCTCTTCGCCCTGGAGGGCGCGACGGGCGATTTTCGGTTGGAGCCGTTCCGCCGGTTTGTTCCCGCCGATCTGCTCGCCTCCGTCGCGGACGGACTTCTTCGACGGGATTTGATCGGCGGGCCGGAGCACGCGGGCCTCGTGGCTCCCGACGCCCCCCGCCTGTTCGGCGCCGAAGACCCGGCGCTCTACCGCCAGAATTTGGCCGCGGCCCGGGCCGCCCTCCACCGTCAGTCCGAGGTGCGCCGCGCCCTGGCGCCCGCGCGCCACGCCTTGGCCGACGCCCACGCCCGGTGGGATTCGCCGGCCGCCCACGCCCACGCTCTCAAAGCGATCGACAAGGCCGCCGGCCGCCTTTCCTTGGCGGATTACGCCGCCCACCTTTTGTCCCAGCCCGGAGCGGCCGCCGCCCCGGTGCCGAACGTTCGCCGGTTGGCCACGGCCTTGGCCCGGGAGCGGTCCATGGATTTTCCGCGCGTCGAAAGCGAACGTCGGGAATTCCTGGCCCGGTTGTCCAAAGCCCTGAACGAGCGGGAGAACGCCGAGCTTCTCCACCGGGTGGTGGAACACCGCGCGGGCCGTCTCGGGTACGGGGCGCTGTTCGACGACCTGGACGGGTTCGCGCGCCGCCACGGCCTGACGCTCTCGGATTATCCCGCCCTGACCGCTTATCGGCGTTACGCCGAGGCGACCGAAAGCATCGAGCGGGGGCCCCTTCTCACGGAATTGGCGGACCTCGAGCGGCGCGTGGAAGACGCCCTGGCCGTCGGCCCCCGGGCCCGACGGCTTCTGGTCCTGGAGCGGCGATGGCGGCTCTTGACGCAACTGGTGGATTTGTCCCTCTCGCCGGACGGCTGGTCCGCCTATTTGGTCGAACGGGACGCCCTGCGCCGTTGGCCGGCGGACCTGGCGGCGCTCGACGTCGACTTGCCGCGCTTCCCGTCCCCCGAATCCCTCCGGCCCTTTGAGTCCTTTTGCGAACGCGCTTCCCGGCGGAACGACGCGCTCGTCGCCAACACTCTGCACCGGATGCGCCGGGACGGGGCGCGGGTCGCCGTCCTCGTGGCCGGCGGGTTTCACACCCCGGGACTGGAGAAGGCCCTGGTCCGCCGGGAGGTCGCGGTCGGGATCTACACGCCCCGGGTCGATGTTCTGCCCGCGGGCAACCCCGGGTTGGCGGCCCTGGTGGAGGACCCCCGTCCCCTGGAAAAAATATTCGCCGGGGAGCCGCTCTCCCTCGTGAGCGAACGGCCCCTGGGGCCGTCGATCAACCTCGACGGAACCCGCCAACGGGCGGTGGAGGGGCTCCTGGCCGCCCAGATCGCCGCCCCCCTGGCGGTCGGCGACGTGACGGTGGCCGGGGCCAACGAGCGCCTGGCGGCCTTGGCGGGGGAGACCCTCGCGACCATCGATCGGGCTCGGGTGACGGCCCCCCGTCGTGCCGGGGCGCCCTACGAATTTTCCTTCGACGGGCCCGGCGGGCCGGCCCGGGTGGCCGTCGCGGTCGGCCCGTCCAATCCGGATCGGACGGCAAACGCCCCGCTCGCCATCGACGTGACGGTGGCGGGCCGCCCCCTGGACCTCTCTTTTGCTTCCGCCGACGCGCGTGGTCGTGTCCTCGACATCCTGGAGCCCTGGGCCCGCCTGTCCGCCTTTCGCCAAAAAATCCCGGGGTTGTATTACGCGCTCGTCGGTTTATGGGAAACGACGGTTTTTCGCTACGTGGGACTCACCCTGATTCCCGATCTCCTGGTCCGGGCCGATTTTCCCCTGTGGGTCGCTTCGACCTCCGGGTTCCTCTGGGCCGTCCCGGGGTTCGTGTTGGCCCACACCCTGGTCCGGTGGGCCTTCCACGCCCCGGAGGAAGGATGGACCTGGAAGTCCTTCTCTCGGGAATGGAGCGCCGAATGGATTCCGAACCGTAAATTGTTCCTGGGCTCCCGACCGCTTTTGGGGCTCGTCTTGAGCGGTGTCTACGCCTTCACCGCCTTGCTGCCCATCGACGGCGCCGCCGTCTGGGCCCTGTTCACCGCGGCCGCCCTGCACGGGGATTGGGACATGTCCATCCATCGGCACCGGTCGGACCCCGTGGATCCCCAGGCCGACGGGGAGGCCCGGGTGCGGCGGTCCCTGGCGCGTCCCGAGGATTTGTCCCGGCGGTGGTTCATGTCGGGCGACTTCGATAAATTGGGCGGAAAAAACGAGCTTCTGGGCAAGGACGCCATCGGCGACCTTTTCGAATGGACTCAGGGCCCCGACATCTTGTTTCTGCGCCGGTCCCTTTTCCGGGAAACCCGCGAGGTGGTGGCCGCGGCGGCCCGGCGAGGCGGGGGGCGGGTTCATCGCGGAGTGGGCGGGGACGAGTTGATTTTCGAATTCAAGGGGTCGGAACCGAAGGCCCGCGCCTTTTTAAACGCCGTGGTGTCCGCCGTTGACCAGCATTTTCGGGGCAAATACGCCTTCGTCGCGATCCACCGTCCGACCCTGGTGGCCAGCGAAATCGACGCCCTCAAGGCCCTGCCGGGCGCCATGGTTCTGGAGCGCTACGGCGCCGGCTACCGCTTAATCGTGGAGAAAAAACCGGCCGGGTTCCGATCGGCCCTGGCCGCCTGGGCCCGGTTGTTCGCGGGCCGGGCGCCCCCGCCGCCGCGAACCGACGATTCCTTGTTGGAGGAAATCCAGGGCGCCCTGTTCAGCCAAACGGATTTATCGCCCCTGCGATTCGAACGGGAGGGCGCCGGGCCTTTCACGCTTTCCATCGGAGCCGTCAACGCCGCCGACACCCTCCGCGTGCTCGAAGAAACGACGACCGAGGCCGACGGCCATTGGATGAAAAACGGTCGTTGGTTGCCGGGCCGGCGGACGGATCTCATTGAATGGGGCTACCGTTTCGCCAACGACGCGTTAAACCAAGCCAAGGAGGAGGGCCGCAATCGCGCGGTGATCCTCTCGGGCCCCGACGCCATTCGGGACGCCATTCCCCCGGGGCGTGTGTCCCGGGAAAAAATATTGGAGCTCCGCTCCGAGGTCCAGGCGGCCGCCGGCACCGCCCTGCCCGAAAACATCGACCATTTGACGGGGTGGCGCACGCCCGCGGCCTTTCGTTCCGGCCAGCGTCGGGTGCGCACCCACATCGGGCCGTTCCTCAATTACTTTTTCATCGGAAGTTACCGGGCCGGCACCCCCCTTCAGCGGCGCGGTTTCCACGAAACCCAGTCCCTTCCCAACGTCGGCCACCAGGGCGGCAACGCCCTCATTCAATCGGTCTTCGGATTGGCCGAGAAACTCTTCACGGTGGACGGGGAACCCTCCCCCCGGGAGCGCGGGGCCCGGGCGCCGCCGGACTCCGGCTACGTGGCCGCCCGCACCGATCGCCTGGCGTCCCTGACCTCGGCGGACCTCGACGCCTTTGAAGCCTCCCTGCCGGCCGAGATCCGCGCCAACCCCGCTTACGACATTCGCCCCACGATGTTTGTGGTCACGGTGGACGAACGGGCCCTTCGAAGCGACCCGTCCCTCCCCGATTCGCCCTATTTCGTCACCGAATTGATGACCAAAGCCGTTTCGGAACTGTTGGTTCGGCATCAGGCCCAGGGCGGGCCCGATTTTTGGCTCCGGGCCCTTCGGTCCATCGCGGACGTCGAGGTTTTGGAAAAGAAGGACGGGGCCGACGCGGGCGCCCCGCGATTGATCCGGGTCACCTTTAATCCCGCAAAAATCGGACCGCTGATGAGCCATTTCCGTCGGGCCCAGGAGACGGCCTCCCGCCGGGCCCACAAAGAGTTGACCGGCGAGGCCATGCCGCTGGTGGCCGTCACCGGCTCCGAAGGGCTCCTGGACAATTGGGCCCGGTCCGGGCGCGCGAATCCGGAGGACCCCGCGAAGGCTCTGGATCGGATGTTCCCGGTTCTTCGCCCCCTGGGCATTGAGGCCTCCCTGCGTGACCGCTCGGCGGCGGTCCGTCTGGAAGCCGGGGTTCGAAGCGGCTACGCCCGCTGGTGGGCCCGACAAATGACCGAAAACATATCGGGCGTGGACGCCCCCGCGACCATCGAGCAAGCCGCCCGGTGGGGCCAACGGGAACTGCCGGTCGGGGATTTCGCCCGGGTCGCGGCCGAAGCGTTTGACAAGGGAGAAGGCGCCGCGCTCCTTTTGGACGCGGCCCAGCGGTTGCAGGACCTCCCGGACGTTCGGGAAAACGACGACACCTTCGGGGCGTGGTTGGAGGCCACGGCGGACCGCCTGGTCCTTTCCTGGTTCGCCCGTCGGGCGGACCTGCGGGACGCGGGACGGGTTCACGGCGTCAAATGGCTGGTGGCCGCCGCCGGTCTCGCCGCCACGGGGCCCCGGGGGTTCGACGCGCCCCGGTTCGAAAAATTGGCGCGGCGCTTGGAGTCCCGGCTGAACAGCGACCTTCGGGAAATATTCCGGTTGGAATCCGAACGCACCCGGTTCCAGGCGGCGTTCGCGGCCGGCCGGGACGTCGTGATCGACCTGGCGGGGGCGGCGTCCCGGGAAAAACAGCTATTGGCCACCTTGGACCGTCTGGGAAGGGCCCGTCGGGAAAATCCGGCCTCCGGCTCCCGCGTGGTCTTCGTGGACCGCGGCGCGGCGTCCGACGCCGTCCTGGAAAAAGACGCCCGCGCCCTGGCGGCCCGGGCCGGGTGGACCCTGTCGGACGCGTCGGCCTTCCGCTTTTTCGCCAACGAGGACGCCCACCGCGCCCTCTTTGCCGACGGCCGGACGCACCTTCGGGAACTGGCTCTTCGCCTGCAATCCCATCCGGGGGAATCCCTGCGCCCCATGGACGTGTTCACCCCCTCGGCCGAAGGCTGGGACTTGTCCGGTGTGGAAACGCTGGTCCAATTGCTGATTTCCCTGGCCGGGGACCTGGTCTACAACGCCACCGAGCGTCTGGGCCGGGATCTCCAACACGCGAAATTCGTCTCCATCAACGCCTAACGCCGGGCCGTTGTTTCCCGGAATCAACTATCCTATAATCGATTTCACGACGCGGCGCTCCGAAGAAGGCGGCGATCCGTTGTGCGGCGAGGTCCCCAACCCGCGTGGCCGCGGGAAAACGGGGACCCCGCCTAACGGCGAGGCTTTAAGCACCAACTTGCCCCGGCCGGTTTTCACTGGAAAGTGACTCCCCGGGTCGATCCGGGGAGCGGTTCGACCGCGACGACCGCGGACGGACGGGACAGACAGGGCGCTAAAGCGGCTGGACCTCCCGTGCCGCCGGTTCGCGCACGGGATTTTTTTTGCGAGGAACGGAGACCCATGAGCATTGAAGTGCGGGGATTGACCAAACGGTTCGGCGCCTTCAAGGCGGTGGACGACGTGTCCTTCCGTCTCGAATCGGGCTCCCTGGTCGCCCTGTTGGGGCCGTCGGGCTCTGGCAAAAGCACCCTCCTTCGAATGATCGCCGGGTTGGAGCGTCCGGACGCTGGCGACATTCTCCTCACCGGCGAGGAAGCCACCACCCAATCCGCCCGGCAACGAAACGTCGGCTTCGTTTTCCAGCACTACGCCCTTTTTAAACACATGACGATCTGGGACAACATCGCCTTCGGACTGGCCGTCCGGGGAACCCCGGGGGAGGAAATCCGGGAACGGGTTCGGGAATTGTTGAAGCTCGTCCAGCTGGAGGGTTACGAGAACCGGTTTCCCTCCCAGCTCTCGGGCGGACAGCGCCAGCGGGTGGCCCTGGCCCGGGCCCTGGCGCCCCGCCCCCGGGTGCTCCTCCTGGACGAACCCTTCGGCGCCCTGGACGCCAAGGTGCGGGACGAATTGCGCGGCTGGATTCGACGCCTGCACGAGGAGGCCCACGTCACCACCTTATTTGTCACCCACGACCAGCAGGAAGCCATGGAAATCTCCGGAAAGATCCTGGTCATGGCCCAGGGTCGAATCGAGCAGGAAGGCACGCCCTTTGAAATCTTCGACCACCCCGCCACCCAATTCGTCGCCCAGTTTGTCGGCGAGACAAACCACGTGGACTCCGTCATCAGCCAGCCCGAGTTGGCCCTCTGGGGACCGTTCCGATTCACGGTCGCGGGCCCGGCGGTCGGCGCCCAGGTTCGAATCTATTTTCGCCCCAACGACGTCTATTTGAGCTCCGTTCCGGAAACCCTTCAGGTGGAGGGCACCATCGTCAAAACGCGTTTTCGCGGTCCGTTGATCGAGCACTCCGTGGACGTGGGGGCGGACCGACCCATCGTGGCCCACGTTCCAAAGGGCGTTTCCCTGGCCAGCGGCTTCGACGTGGGCCGCCGGGTGTACGTGGGCATCACCGCCTACCATTCCTTCGCCGTGCCGGCGGGGGCCGCGTGACCGGCGGCGCCCGGGTTCACAAAAATCTCACCCCCCACGCGGGGCGTTTGTCGGCCGACCGGCGGCGGGAAAAGTTGGGCCAGCGGGGCGCCGTCGTGTGGTTCACGGGGCTTTCGGGGTCCGGCAAATCCACCGTGGCCCGGGAAGTGGAGGCGCTCCTGGTGGAGGATGGCCGAAACGCCGCCGTGCTGGACGGCGACAACGTGCGCCTCGGTCTGAACAAGGACGCCGCGCTCCTTTCGGCGGCCGGGTACGGCGAGGCCGCGGCCGGGCGTTTCGGTCTCGGATTCTCCGCCGAAGACCGGACGGAGAACATTCGTCGCGTGGGCGAGGTGGCCAAGCTTTTCGCCGACAACAACGTCATTGCGTTAACCGCTTTCATTTCGCCCTTCCGGGCGGACCGGGACCTTGTGCGAGCTTTGATGCCCAAAGGCGCTTTTTTCGAAGTGCACGTGGCGGCGCCCCTGGCGGTCTGCGAGGCCCGGGATCCCAAGGGCCTCTACAAGAAGGCCCGGGCCGGCGCGGTGGGGGAATTCACCGGGATCGCCTCCCCCTACGAACCTCCCCGGGCGCCGGAGCTCGTGCTTCACAGCGATCGCGAAACCCCCGCGGAAAGCGCCCAACGGGTCGTCGCCCTGTTGAAGCGGAAGGGCGTCCTTTAACGCCGCGGCGTCTCCGCGGCGACCAAATGGTAAAATCGGCTTCGCCCCCCTCGGTGAAAAATCCATGACAACCATCGCCCCCGCCCTGTTGGAGGAACTCAAGGACCTCGCGGATCCCGTCGCCCTGTTGCGGGACCTCCACCGGCGCTTCGGGAACCGCCTGGCCGTCGGCACCAGCGGCCAATTGAGCGGTTCGGCCATCGTGGCCCTCTGCGTCGAAGCGGGCTTCACCCCCCGGGTATTCACCAACGACACCGGGCGCCTCTTTCCCGAAACCCACGACCTCTTTCGGCGGCTCGAAGAGCGATACCGGTTGACCGTCGAGCGTTTCGCCCCCGATCCGAAAATCCTGGGCGAGATGGTGTCGACCTACGGCGAATATTTGTTTTTCGACTCCAAGGAACGGCAGGAACTTTGCTGCGAAGTTCGAAAAGTGCTGCCCAACGACCGCGCCCTGGCCACCCTGGACGTCTGGGTCACCGGCCTTCGGGCCGACCAATCCCGCTCCCGGGCCAAGACCCCCCGCCTGCAAATCCTCAATCTCAAGGAACCGACGGGCCAACGGCCCGTTCTCAAAGTCGCGCCCTTGGTGGATTGGACCGAGGAGCGGGTGCGGGCCTACCTTCGGGAAAACAACGTCCCGGTCCACGCCCTGCTCGAGAAAACGCTTCCCGGCGGCTATTATTACGAATCCCTGGGGTGCGTGCTTTGCACGACGCCCATCGGGCCCAACGAATCCCGCCGCGCAGGCCGGTGGCGCTGGTTCAACACCTCCGACGACAAGAAGGAATGCGGGCTGCACCTGCCGCCCCACGACCCGACGTCCCCCGACGTTCCGTGACGGACCCTTCCGTTTTTCTGGGGCCCGCCCGGGACCTGGCGGTGGCCGCCGGGCGAAAAGTGTTGGCGCTTTTGAAGGACCCCCTCGTGCGCTCCCGAAAAGCCGATCATTCCCTGGTCACCAACGCCGACCACGCCGCCAACGACCTGCTGCGGGAGGGCCTTCGGTCCCGCTTTCCCGAACACGCCCTGTTGAGCGAGGAAACCGGACTCGAGGGCCCGGCCGACGCCCCGCTCCGGTGGTTGGTGGATCCCTTGGACGGCACCCGGGCGTACGCCCGGGGCGAGCCCGGCTTCAGCGTCATGATCGGCCTTCTGCACGCGGGGCGACCGGTGCTCGGCGTGGTGTACGACCCCTTGGCCGACCGGTTGTACGACGCGGCCCGGGGGCACGGCGCCTTCCTCACGGAAGGCGGCCGGCGATCCCCCCTGCGGGTCACCGAACGCTGGGCGTGGCCGGAAATGCCGGTCATTACCTCGACGGGATTTCCCGCGGTTCTCCGGGAACGCCTGGCGACCGATCCGGGATTGAAATTTTTGGACCCCATCAACAGCGTCGGGATTAAAGTGGGTTATCTGGTCCGGGGGGCGGCGGATCTCTACTTGAACCATCATCCGGTCCATTATTGGGACACCGCGGGACCCCTCGCCATCCTGGAGGAAGCCGGCGGCCGGATGACCCACTGGGACGGTTCTCCGTTAACGTATAATGGGGACGACCGGTTTGCCCACGCCCAGCCCACGGTGGCTTCCAACGGCCCGCGGCACGCGGACGTGGTGACGTTGGTTCGCGGGGCGCTCGAATGACGTTTCGCCGATTCGTTCCCCGCGAGGAACGTGCGAGGCCCCAATGACCTCTTCCCGCAAAGACATCGACCTTCGTAAACACCGGGAGCCGGACCTTGTGGCGGCCCTGTTCCACCCCACCGAAGACCTCCGCCAGGCCGCCTTCCGGGAAATTTGCGCCCGGGGGGAGAAACGCGGCTGGGAGGCCTTCTCCTTCCTCACCCAGGACCCCGAACTGGCCGGCCGCTTCGCGTCGATCAAAGATCCTTTCGACGCGGTGGGCATCGCCGTGGCGCCCGAGACCTACGATCGGATTCACGCGGTGTGGCCCAAGGG
>DAOQNO010000033.1:0-9032 GCA_035332125.1 Elusimicrobiota bacterium
CCGAAGGCCTGTTGATGATCAAGGTCCGGAACCTGGAGGACAACGTCGTGTGGACCTTTCCCAAAGGTCATCTGGAGGCCGGGGAAACGCCCCAACAGGCCGCCCTTCGGGAAGTGCTCGAGGAAACCGGCTGGAAATGCCGGGTCATCGGGGACCTGGGCGAAGTGCGTTACAAATTCAAACGGGACCTGCGACCGGTGAACAAAACGGTCCACTGGTTTTACATGACTCCCGAGGACCGGCCCGGCCGGCCGGACCCCGACGAGGTGCTGGATTGCCGGTGGTACCCGTTGCCGGAGGCCGCGAGCCTCGTCGTGTACAAATCGGACAAAATGATTTTGTCGTTGCTGAAGAAAAAAGCGGGGGAGGCCTTGCCGTGACCGCGTACGAGACGGTGATCGGGCTGGAAGTCCACGTCCAGCTCAAAACCGAAAGCAAAATCTTCTGCTCCTGCCCGACCACCTTCGGCGCGGAGCCCAACACCCAGATCTGCCCCGTGTGCGCCGGGTATCCCGGCGTCCTCCCCGTGCTCAACAAGAAGGTCGTGGAGGGGTTGGTACGGGCGGCGCTGGCGCTCCATTGCGGCATCAACCGCCATTCCATTTTCGCCCGAAAGCAGTATTTTTACCCCGACCTGCCGAAGAACTACCAGATTTCCCAGTACGAACTGCCCCTGGCCATCAACGGCCATCTGGACATCGCGGTGCCCCCCGCGGGCCCCCGCCGCATCCGCATTCACCGGATTCACCTGGAAGAGGACGCCGGAAAACTCCTGCACGCCATCGGGAACCGGGCCTTGGATTATTCCCTCGTCGATTTGAACCGCACGGGCGTGCCCTTGATGGAAATCGTGTCGGAACCCGACCTTCGAAGCCCCGAAGAGGCCAGCGCCTACCTGGACACCCTGCGGAACATCCTGCGGTACGTCGGCGTCTCCGACTGCGACATGGAGAAGGGGTCCATGCGTTGCGACGCCAACGTGTCCCTTCGGCCCGTGGGGACCGAAACCCTGGGCACCAAGGCCGAAGTGAAAAACATGAATTCCATGAAGAGCGTCCGGGACGCCATCGCCCACGAAGTCCTTCGCCAGACGGCCCTCCTGGAATCCGGCGGCCGGGTGGTTCAGGAGACCCGGCTTTGGAGCCAGGACACCGGGACGACCCAATCCATGCGGTCCAAGGAAGAGGCCCACGATTACCGTTATTTTCCGGACCCGGACCTGGTGCCCCTGGATTTGTCGACGGAATTCATCACGAATTTACAGTCCCAGTTGCCGGAACTGCCCGAGGCCCGGCGCGTCCGCTATGAAAAAGAACTGGGCCTCTCTCCTTACGACGCCGGCGTTTTGACGGCCGAACGGGGGTTGTCGGATTATTTCGACCGGGGTCTGGCCGGTTTCCCGCCGGCCGAACGGGGGGCGGCGGCCAAGCCGCTGTCCAACTGGCTGACCACCGAACTTCTCGGCCGCCTGAACGGGCTCAAGAAGGCCCTGGACGAATCGCCCATCGCGCCGGACCAATTGGCGGCCCTGGTGGGAATGATTCAAAAAGGCGTCCTGAACAGCAAAGCCGCCAAAACCGTTTTCGACACGATGTTCACCGAGGGCGGGGATCCGGCCGCGATCGTCAAGTCGAAGGGGCTGGTTCAGGTGGACGATGAATCCTCCATCGCCGCTTGGGTGGACGAGGTGATCGCCGCCAACGCCAAAATCGTGGCCGACATCAAGGGGGGGAAACCCAGCGCCGTGGGGTCGCTGGTGGGTCAGGTGATGAAGAAGTCCTCGGGCCGGGCCAACCCCCAAACCGTTCAGCGCCTCCTCAAGGAAAAACTCTCCGTCAATTAACCCGTCTCCGCCGGGACTGGCAATTCCGCGGATTCGGGCCTAAGCTTAGGGGCCGGCGCGACCGGCCTTTTTTCATCCCCCATCCCTCATCCCACACCTCGCGCGACACAATCGGCACAACGATGGTTGGAATCCTCGGTCCCGTCCCTGTTGGGCGGGCGCCGCGATTCCGTGGGAGGCCTGTCATGGAATTGGATCGTCGCAGTGGTCATCGAATCCCCGTCCCCGCCCAATTCGGCGGGTTGGTGTCGTTTGCCCCCGTGGGGCTCCTGGGGCGGCTGAAAATCGCCCGGGACGGGGTGGTGGAAAATCTGTCCACGGAGGGCTTGAACGCGTTTGTGCACGGTCCCCTGCGGAAGGGAAACAAACTGTGGGTCACCTTTTACGCCGAAGGCCCCCTGCGGGACGTTCGCTTGAGCGGCCGGGTGGTGTGGGCGGAAAAAGAGGCCGGGGGCACCCGGGTGGGCCTGCGCTTCCTGTCGGTGCCCGCCGAGGCCACGACCGTCATCGGCCGTTGGGCCTACGACCACCAAGTGTGCGAGGCGGGGATCACCTTCGCCCTCAAAAACATCTGCAAAACCACCTGCGCCTATTGGTCCCTCTGCGAAAAATCCATTAAGATTCGCCCCGCGGCGTGAGCTCGGGCGAATCTTGACGGAATGAGGCGACTTTCCTAGAATAGACCGAGTACTCTTATCCAGAGTGGGGGAGGGACAACGCCCGATGATCCCACGGCAACCGCCGAATCGTTATCGGATTCGGGACAGGTGCCAACGCCGGCCCCGCGCGAGGGGAACGATAAGAGGAGACGAAGAAACGGGTTCCCCGTGGAGATCTCTCCTCGGGGATTTTTTTTGCGCCGAAGGTCCGGCCAAGGAGAACGCGGCATGACGTCGAAAATCAAAGGATTGAAGTGCAAGGAATGCGGGCAGATCTACCCCGCCCTGGCCACCCACGTCTGCGAATTTTGCTTCGGTCCCTTGGAAGTCGATTACAACTACGACGTCATTCGTCCCGGATTGACCCGGGCCAAGATCGAATCCGGGCCCCGGACCCTGTGGCGTTATTGGGATCTCCTCCCCGTGGAATCAAAGAATTTGGTCTCGATTCACGAAGGGTTCACGCCGCTCTTCCACGCCAAACACCTGGGCCGGGAATTGGGCCTCAAAAACCTTTACATCAAAAACGATTCGGTCAACCCCACCTATTCCTTCAAGGACCGGGTCGTGAGCGTGGCCTTGACGCGGGCCAAGGAGCTGGGGTTCGACACCGTGGCCTGCGCCTCCACGGGAAACTTGGCCGGGGCGGTGGCCGCCTACGGCGCCTCCTCGGGGCTTAAAACCTTTGTTTTCATCCCAGCGGATTTGGAGCAGGGCAAAATCATCGGGGCCGGCGTTTACGACCCCGTTCTGGTGGGCGTCCGGGGGAACTACGACGAGGTGAACCGCCTCTGCGCCGAGGTGGCCGACGCCTTCAAGTGGGCCTTCGTCAACGTCAACGTGCGCCCCTATTACGCCGAAGGCTCCAAAACCCTGGGATTCGAAGTGGCGGAGCAATTGGGCTGGCGGGCGCCGGACCACTGCGTGGTCCCCATGGCCAGCGGTTCGTTGTTGACCAAAATCCACAAGGGGCTCCAGGAATTTCAGGAATTGGGATTGATTCCCAAACAAAAAACGCGCATGTCCGGGGCCCAGGCCGCCGGCTGCGCCCCCGTGGTGACCGCCGTCCGGGAGGGGACCGACATCGTGAAACCCGTCCGCCCCAACACCATCGCCAAATCCCTGGCCATCGGAAACCCCGCCGACGGACCCTACGCGGCCAAGATCATCAAGGGGACCGGCGGCCACGCCGAGGACGTGACCGACGAGGAAGTGGTCGACGGCATCAAGCTCCTGGCCCGCACCGAGGGCCTCTTCACCGAAACCGCCGGGGGGGTGACCATCGGCGTGTTGAAAAAGCTGGCGGCGAGTGGTAAAATCGCCTCCGACGAGACGGTGGTGGCCTTCATCACCGGCAGCGGCTACAAGACCATCGAAGCCGTCGCCGGCCGCACCGCGGTCTTGCACGATATTCCTCCCGCGTTGGAGGCCTTCCGGTCCCTGCACCAGCGTGTCAAGGGGGCGCGGTCGGTGCCGGGAACGCCCCCCCTTGAATCCGTCGGGGCCTGACGTACACTAAAGGAGACTTTGTTATGGCCGTAAAAGTGCGCATTCCCGCCCCGTTGAGGCGCTTGACGAAGGACCAGGCCGTGGTGGAGGTGGAGGGCGCGACCATCGAGCAGGTCATCGCCGGTTTGGAAAAAGGATTTCCCGGACTCAAAGAGCGCCTTTGCGACGAGACGGGCCAGATTCGCCGGTTCATCAACGTGTTCGTGAACGGCGAGGACATTCGGTTTAAAGACGGGTCCAAGACCGCCGTGGCCGCGGGCGCCGAAGTGAGCATCATTCCGGCGATCGCCGGGGGCCTTTAAGGATTGTTGTTGGATCGCCCGATGCGTCGGGCGGAAGTCGTCGGCTGAATTCCGCGCCCAGGGTTCCACGGGGGCGGCCGCCCGACCGAACATCGCGATTCGCCCGCGGGCGAGGCGATCCGGCCGGGTCTTTCGGGTCGCGACAACCAGATCGGAGTCCCGGTTCGTGAAAAAACGCGTGCACCTTATTTTTTCTCCCACGTTGGTTCAAAAGCCGATCACTTGGGAGTTGAGCAAGAAATTCGACATTGTTTTCAACGTTCGCCGGGCCAAGATTACCGAGACGGTCGGGGAAAGCGTTCTGGAACTTGAGGGCGACGGCCCCACCCTGGACGCCGCCGTGGCCTGGTTGAAAGGCCTGGGCGTGCAAGTGGAGTTGGTCACCCACGACACCCTGGAAAGCTAAATTAAACCCCTCCCCCTTCGTTTTTTCTTTTTTTCTCCCTTTAAAACGTCCATTGCGCGGTTGTTTTTGCTAAAGTTTCCATTCGGTTAGCCGTCCAAAGCCTTCCCCCGGCTTTTGGCGGTCTTGTTGCAAGGAAGAAAACGGGGGCCCGACTATGTCCGGCGATGTATTGGTCCTTAATCGGCAGTTTTACGCCATTCAAATCACCTCGCTCAAGCGAGCGCTGACCCTCCTTTACCTCGACCACGCCCACGTTGTTGACCAGGAATACCGCACTTATTCTTTCGACAGTTGGCGGGAGCTTTCCACCGGCCGAGCCGAGAACCCCGCGGGATTCATTCGAACGCCGTCCTTCAACCTCGCCATCCCCGAAGTCATCGCCCTGCGCGTCTTCGACCGCCTTCCGCTCAGCCAGGTCAAATTCACCCGCCGGAACATCTACGAACACTACGGCTACCGCTGTTGTTATTGCGGGATCAAATTTTCCACCGAAAACTTGAATTTGGATCACGTGATTCCCCGGTGTCGGGAGGGCGCGACCACCTGGGAAAACATCGTCACGTCCTGCATCCCCTGCAATTTAAAAAAGGGAAGCCGGCTGCCGGAAGAGGCCGGCATGAAGCTTTTGATCCACCCCTCCCGACCCAAATGGAAAGGGCCCGCGTCCCTGGTCTTTCGATCCCACTTTAAAGTTCGGCAGTCCTGGCAGCGGTTCGTTGACAACGCGTATTGGAACTCGGAACTTGAATCCAAATAGGGGGTGTGCGTTGAATCAATCGGTTCTCGTGGTGGAGGACGATCCCGGCATCCGGGACGTTCTTCGTTTGGAGTTGTCGGACCAGGGGTTCGGTGTTCGCACGGCCAATTCCGGCGAGGAAGCCCTCGCCCTTTTGGAAAAATCGCCGGTGGATTTGGTGCTGCTGGATCTTCGCATGCCCGGCATGGACGGATTGGAAACGGCCCAGAAAATCAAAAGCCGCTGGCCGGCCCTGCCCATCGTCCTCTGCACGGTGTGCGCGGAAAAACGCTTTGAGCGTTTCATCGGGAACGAAATCAAAGCCTATTTGCCCAAGCCCTTCACTTTTCACCAACTGAAGGAAACGGTGAGCGGGGCCCTGGCGGCGCGCTGAAACCGCGAGCGCCGGTCCCTCGGTTTGACACCGATCGGGTGATCTTGTAAACTCAGGCCGCAACGCCAATTTCATCAAACGAGTCTTCGTCCATGTCCGACGTTCCCACATCCCCGTCGGGTTCCGCCCCGGCGCCCGAAGGAAACTTTTTCAACCCCGAAGTCACCCGTCGCGGTTTGATCGCCGGCGCCTGGGGCGCCTTCGCGGCCTTTCTCGCCGGCAGCGCCGCCGCCACCGCCCGCTACATGCTCCCCAACGTTCTCTACGAACCGTCCCAGCGGTTTAAAATGGGAAAATTGAAAGACCTGCCCCAGGGCGTGACGGTGAACAAAGAAAACCGCGTCTGGGTCATCCGGGACGACAAAGGGGTTTACGCGCTCTGGTCCCGGTGCACCCACTTGGGGTGCACGCCCAATTGGTTCCAAGCCGAAAGCCGTTTTCGTTGCCCCTGCCACGGGTCCAATTTCAACGTGGCCGGCGACGTCATCGCCGGCCCGGCGCCCAAGCCCCTCTGGCGGTGCTCCGTCGATGTCACGCCCGACGGCGATTTGGTCATCGATAAGTCGCAAATGGAAAATCGACCCGGATTCCGGGACCGCGGCGCCTTCTTCATCCCGGTGGCCGTTTAAGCCATGCCCTCCGTCAACGAACTCAAAGAAAAATTGATCAACACCCAAATTTGGCGCTCCATGTTCCGGGGCGGCACCTGGAAGGACACCTCCCGCGATCGCGCCCAGCACATCCTGGGCAACGTCTGGCTCCACCTCCATCCGGCCCGCATTCGACAGCGCGCCGTGCGCTTTACCTACACCTGGGGGCTGGGCGGCTTGTCCTTCGGCCTGTTCATGATTTTGACCATCACGGGCATTTTGCTGATGTTCTACTACCGCCCGGCGGTGGAGCTGGCCTACCGCGACATGAAAGACCTGGAATTCGCCGTTTCCATGGGGCTCTTTCTGCGAAACCTCCACCGGTGGAGCGCCCACACCATGGTGCTCCTGGTCATTCTCCACATGGTTCGGGTGTTCTTGACGGGCGCCTACAAAACGCCCCGGGAGTTCAACTGGGGCGTGGGGGTCGTGCTCCTGGTTCTCACCCTGTTCCTCTCCTTCACGGGCTACCTTCTCCCCTGGGATCAATTGGCCATCTGGGCCGTGACCGTCGGAACCAACATGGCCAGCGCGACGCCGTTTCTGGGGGCCGAGGGGCCTTTCTCTTCCCTGCTGGGCGTCAACGGCTCCAACGACGCCCGGTTCGCCCTTTTGGGCGGCACCTCCGTGGGCGCGAACACCCTTCTGCGCTTTTACGTCATGCACTGCGTGGCCGTCCCGGTGGTGGCCGGGATCCTCATGATCGTCCACTTCTGGCGAATCCGGAAGGACGGGTTTTCGGCCGCGCCCTTGGCCGGCGATCCGCCCGAAAAAAAGATGGAGGTTTGGCCCAACCTCGTGGTTCGGGAATACATCGGCGCCATTTTAATGTTGATTTTCCTGGTCGGCTGGTCCGTGCTTCAAAACGCTCCGTTGGAAGAATTGGCCAACCCCACGGTGACCCCCAACCCGTCCAAGGCCCCTTGGTATTTCCTGGGCCTTCAAGAGCTCCTGGTCTATTTCGATCCCTGGTTGGCCGGCGTTAAATTGCCGGGGATTATCGCCCTGGGGTTGATCGCCATCCCCTACCTGGATCCGGATCCCAAGGCCGGGGTCGGTTATTACTCCATCAAGGAACGCCCTTTTGCCAACACCGTTTTCCTTTTCGGGATCGGTTTGTGGTTCGTGTTGATCACCATCGGCACTTTTATGCGGGGCCCCAACTGGGCCTGGTACTGGCCCTGGGAAAGCTGGGCCTCCCACAAGCCCCTGCCGCCGCCCACCTGGAGCCTCATTCTCGTCAATCTCGACGGTAAAATGGGCCAATTCTTCACGAGTCAGAAAACCGCGGGGCTGCAGATCCCCGGCTGGGCGGGCGTTGGCGCGGCCTTGGCCGCCGCGGGCGGTCTGTTCACGACCTATTTCGGCGCCGGCATCGTCTTGCCCAAGCTGGTGAACAAAGACCTGCCCTTCAAAAAGTCGGTGGGCATCGCGGTCATTGCCTCGGTGGCGATGGGCGTCCTGGCCAAAACCGCCCACACCTTCCTCGCGAAATACGATTTTATCGGCAAGAACATGCCCCACTTCGGCGTGACGGAAATCTTCTACATCGCCTTTTTCCTGTCCATCGTGATCGTCATGGGGTTTCTGCTTCCGCAACGCTATCTTCGTAAGTCCCCGGTCAGCCTCGTTCAATACGTGGTGACCATGGTCCTTTTGTTGTCCATGTTGGGCGTGGTCCTTAAAATGGGGGCCCGGCTGGGTTTCAACATCAAATACCTGTTCAGCCTCCCGGGGCTCAATCTCAACATATGACGCTGAAAGAAACCTTGCTCACCCGCTATTTCACCCTTCGCAATCTATTCGTCGGGGGAAACGTCTTGCTCTTGGCCCTCTTCCTGGCGGCGGTGGTGAAGGATTCTCGCCGGGAATGGAAGGATTTCCAGAAGGCCTATTACGCCAAGGAAATCAAACGCTTGTCCGAGGCCCTGGACGGCGCCAACACTCCCGAAGAGAAGGACCGGTTGACCAAGAAACTGGCGTTGGTTCGGGCCCAGCCCGTCCGAATTCGGCAGTTGATCGTTCCGGGAATGGACCGGTACGACCGTTGCACCACCTGCCATCTGGGCTTCGACCCGGTGTTGAGCCCCACGGGGGAAACGTCTTTCACGGAACAGCCCTTTTCGGCGCGCGCCAACGACGTTCACAAGTCCCACCCCGTTGAAAAATTCGGCTGCACGGTTTGCCACGAAGGCCAGGGCTTGGCCACGACGGTCCAGGCCGCCCACGGTCCGGTCCCCCATTGGGAAAAACCGCTCCACCGAGGCGTGTATTTGCAGGCCGCCTGCGCCAAATGCCACTCGAATTTGCACGACGAAAAGGCCATGCCGTTCACCGCGGCCTGGCGCCGGGGCGAAACTTTGTTTAAGGAAAAGGGATGCATCGGTTGCCACCAAATTCACGGTCAGGGCGGTCCGATTTCCGTCGATCTCGCGGAAGAAACCGCCGACAAGCCGCTTTCCCGCATTGATTGGAGCCACACGGGCCTCGGGGAAGAGGAGCGCACCCTGGCCGAATGGATCCGGCTCCACCT
>DAOQNO010000034.1:0-8945 GCA_035332125.1 Elusimicrobiota bacterium
CATGGTCGCCTTGCGAACGGAGCGGCCGCGCGCAAGGCGACCATGCCGAGGGCGTGGGCCTTTTCCGGGGACAAACGGAACAAAAGGGGTTTCACCACCCGGGAATAGATCACCGTCGAACCTCGGTCCGCGGCCGGAGGGCGTAAAGCGCCCAATCGTTCCTTCGGGCCGTTTCCTGGACGTCGAAGGGGGCCAGCCACCGGTCCCGGTCGGTCCGGTCCCAGCCCCGGTCCGACGTTTCGGCCCAGGCCGACGCGTCGACGACCTCGTTGACGGCGAACAGGGGCCGGCCGGCGAGCACCGCCGTTCGAATTTGATCTTCCACAAAGGCCCGGGCGCCGGCTTTCGACGTTAACGCCAGGGGATAGGCCAGGTCGACGGCTTGCCGGGCGGCGTTGCCCGGGAGATAGAGACGAAGCATCCCGCCGTTGATCACCACCACGGCGTTCGCGGGCGTGTGGTCCCGGACAAAAAGAGCCTTCATCAACTCCGTGTTGTTTTCGAGCCGGCTGCCCGGAACAATGGCGGCCGTCAGGTTGCAGCCGAAGGTCCCGGCCCAAAAGGCCAGGAGCGCCCCCCGCAAGGCGTTTCGCCGGGCCGGAACGCGGGCGACGGCGGCGGCCCCCAACGCCAACCCCAGGAACACGGGAAAGACGAGGCTTGAAAACTTTGTGTCTTCCCGGCCCCAATGCACGCTCTGCAGGAATAAAACGCCCAGGATCATCCCGCCGCCGCCCAGAAGCAGGGAACGTTGGACTCCGTTCACCCGGGGTCGGGGCGACCGGACAACCATCCAGCCCAACGCGGACAACCCGGCCAACCCCACCGCCCCCGCGGCCCAGGGAAGGAGCCCGCCGCCCGCGGGAACGGCCCAGAGGACGCCGACCAATCCCCGGAAAAGAAACGGCGCGTCCGGGGCCCAGCGCCACCCGGGAAGACCGTCCGGGGTCCCCGCGGCCAGGGGACCCACGCTGCCTTGGTTGCGGTACCACGCCGCCAAACTTTCCAAATCGACGATTCGATAGGTCGCGGCGAAAACCAAAAACACCGCCGCGGCCGAGGCCGCCCCCAAAACCACCGCGTGCCGCCAACGACCGTTTTGGATCCCCACCGCGAGGAAAACACCGGGGACCCAGAAAACCGCCGAGATGTGGGTCAGGACCGCGAAGGCCACCGCGGCCCCGAGCGCGGCCAACGTTGAAACGGACGGGCGACGGGCGTCGCGCCACAGGGCCCAAAACACCAAGGCGGCCGCGAACAAATGGAGCGCGTAGACGGAGCATTCCGACGCGCGGGACCAGAAATTGGCGCTGTGGGCCGCCCCCAGGGCCAGCGGCAACGCGGACCACCGATCGCCGATGGCTTCGCTGAACACGTGGCCCAAGACCGCCACCGTTCCACAGGACAGGAGGGCGTTCATTTGAAACAGCGTGATGAACCCCCGCTGATGGAGGCCGAGGGTCACCGCCCCTCGGTGGAAAAGCCATCCGACGGGATTGAACAGAAAATGAGAGGAGTAGGACCACATTTCCGACCGCCACATCCCGCTCTCTTGCGACACGACGCTGGAAAACATCAGGCCGTCGTAATTGCGTAGCGCATCGGGAAAGGCGCGGTAGACGAAATAAAGGAGCGTCAGGACGATCACGGCCAAAGCCCCCCCCGCCCACGACCGGCCGGGGCCGGCGTTGTTCGCCAAGGGAAAGGACGCTATCGGGCCGGCGCGGCCCGCAGGGCTTCGCGACGGAGAACCACGCGGCCCTCCACCAGGACCAACTGCGGGAACCCCCGCAGGGTCCAGCCCAGAAACGGGGAATTCTGGCTCTTGGAACTGAAGCCGGACACCGTGCGCTCCTCCGTGGGGTCGATGACCACCAGGTCGGCGGGCTGCCCTTCGCCCAGGTCGCCCACCGGCAGGCTCAAAACTTTCGCCGGGCCGCTGCAAAGACGGCGAATCGCGTCGGGCCAGCTCAGATGGCCGGGTTCGATCAACTGGGTGACCGTGAGGGGCAACAGCGTTTCCAACCCGATGATGCCGAAGGGGGCGGCGGAAAATTCCTGCTCCTTGGAGGCGCGGGTGTGGGGCGCGTGGTCCGAGGCGATGGCGTCGATGGTCCCGTCCACCAACCCCTCGATGATGGCTTTCCGGTCGGCTTCGGTGCGCAGGGGGGGATTCATTTTGGCGTTGGGGCCGTAGCGGAGGATGGCGTCCTCCGTGAGGGTAAAATGGTGCGGCGTGGCGTCGGACGTCACCCGAACGCCACGACGTTTGGCGGCGCGGATCAGGTCCACCGATTCCCGGGTGGAGATGTGGGTTACGTGCAGATGGGCGCCCGTGAGTTCCGCCAAGGCGATGTCCCGGGCCACGGCGATGGATTCGGCCTGTCGGGGAATGCCCTTGTGCCCGAGGCGCGTGGCCAGGGGGCCTTCGTTCATCACGCCGTCCGCCATCAGCGACTTGTCCTCGGCGTGCTCGATCACGGTCAGATCGAACATCTTCGCGTAGTCCAGCGCCCGGCGAAGAAGCTGGGTTTCCGGCACGGCGTTTCCGTCGTCGGTGACGGCCACCGCCCCGGCCTCGGCCATGGCGCCGATCTCGGCCAATCGTTCGCCCGAACGGCCGACGGTGATGGCCCCGGTGGGCCACACCCGCACCGTCGCCGTTTCGGCCGCGCGGCGAAGCAAAAATCGGACGCCCGACACGTTGTCGATGGGGGGCTGGGTGTTGGGCATGGCCACCACGCTGGTCACGCCGCCGGCCGCGGCCGCCCGGGTTCCGGATTCGATGGTTTCCGCCCCTTCGTTGCCGGGCTCCCGAAGATGGACGTGGATGTCCACGAGCCCCGGAGCGACGATGAGGCCTTTGGCGTCGATCACCTGGGCGCCCGCCGGGGCCGCCAGGGATTTGCCGACCCGGGCCACTTTGCCCTCGGCGACCAAAAGGTCGAATTCGCCGTCCCGGCGGTTTTCGGGGTCGATCAGTCGGCCGCCGCGGATCAACAGGGTTTCGGGGGATTTGGGGGACGTCATTCGAGGGCCTTCAGGGCGGTCACGGCCTTGGCGGCCTGCTTGCCGTCCGGGGGCGTCGCGGGCAATCCCTCGGGATTGGCGAACACGTAGAGAACGGCCATGCGCACGGCGATGCCGTTGGTGACCTGCTCCAAAATCATGGACCGGGGGCCGTCGGCCACTTCCGAGGAAATTTCCACGCCGCGGTTCATGGGGCCGGGGTGGAGCACCAGGCAATCCGGCTTGGCCTTCCGCAGACGGTCGGTGTTGAGGCCGAAGAGTTCCGTGTATTCGCGCACCGTCGGAAAATAATCGCCCTGTTGCCGCTCCCGCTGGAGCCGCAGGACGTTGATGACGTCCGCGCCCTCCAGGGCCTCGTCCAAACGAGTGGCCACGGTCACCTTGGGGCCGAACACTTCGGGGAGTCCCGCCGGGATGAGGGTCGCGGGGCCGCACACGGTGACGTGGGCGCCCAGTTTGGTCAACCCCCAGAGG
Source organism: Elusimicrobiota bacterium (assembly GCA_035332125.1). GTDB lineage: Bacteria > Elusimicrobiota > Elusimicrobia > FEN-1173 > FEN-1173 > JADKIY01. The sequence continues at coordinate 3,505 of DAOQNO010000034.1, forward strand.
TTGGATCGGGCCACCCGGGAATGGAGGATGTCGCCCACGATGACGACCTTGAGGCCGTCGAGGCGTTTCTTTTTTTCCAGGATCGTGTAAATGTCCAGAAGGCCCTGGGTGGGGTGTTCGTGGGAACCGTCCCCCGCGTTGATGACCCGGGCCTTGACCGCCTGGGCCACCAACTCGGGCGCGCCGGAGGCCGCGTGGCGGATGACCATGAAATCCACTTTCATGGCCTCGTAGGTCTTGGCCGTGTCCAAGAGGGATTCGCCCTTCGTCACCGAACTGGTGGACGCGGCGAAACTCAACGTGTCGGCGGACAGACGTTTGGCCGCGAGCTCGAAGGAACTGCGCGTGCGGGTGGAGGCTTCGAAAAACAGGAGGGCGACCGTTTTGCCCCGGAGCGCGGGGACTTTCTTGATGGACCGGGTGAACAGGCTTTTCATGGGCCGCGCCACGTCGAGAATGTGCTCGATTTGGGCGGGGGTCAGGGCTTCGAGGCCGAGGAGGTCCTTCACGCGGTTTTCACCGCCCGGGGCGACAGCCACACCCCGTCGTCGCCGTCGATTTCCGTCAGGTGGATGTCCACCCGCTCTTCCTTTTGGGTCGGCACCGTTTTGCCGACGAAATCGGCCTGGATGGGAAGCTCGCGGTGGCCCCGGTCCACAAGGGCGACCAGGTAAATGCGGGAGGGGCGGCCGAAATCCATCAACTCGTTCAATGCCGACCGGATGGTCCGGCCGGTGTAGAGAACGTCGTCGACCAAAAAGAGGATCTTGCCGGACAAATCGAAGGACAATTCGGTTTCGTGGACCACGGGGTGGAGGGCGGTTTCGCCCATGTCGTCGCGGTAGAAGGTGATGTCGAGGGAACCCACGGGCAGGGCCGGGGCGCCGAGTTCCTCCAACGCCCGGGCGAGCCGTTGGGCCAGAGGGACCCCGCGGCGCTGAATGCCGACGATCGCCCAGCCGCTGCGCGGCGGGGGAACGCGCTGGTAAATGCCCCGGGCGATATCCCCGATGGCGGCGCGGACCTCGGCTTCGTTGAAGAGACGCTTGGCGGTCATGCCAAGGCTTATTATTTCATTTTTTCGAGGCGTGCGGACGGGACGTTTCCCCGGCTGGCGGCAGGGCCCGGGCGCCGATGTCCCGGCGGTAATGCACGCCTTCGAAAGCGACGCGGCGGACGGCGGCGTAGGCTTTTTCCCGCGCCCCGGTCAAATCCGCGCCCCGGGCCGTCACGGCCAGGACGCGCCCCCCCGCCGTCACGTACCGGCCCTGGGCGTCGTGGGCGGTGCCGGCGTGAAACACGGCGACGTCCTTGTCGTTCTCCAGAAGGTCCAGGCCATTGATCACCTTGCCCTTGGCGAAATCCCCCGGATACCCCCCGGAGGCCATCACGACCGTGATGGCCGCGCCGCTCCGGGGCACGAAGGATTGGCCCGCCAGCGTGCCCTGGGCGGTGTTCAAGAATAGCGGCAGCCAGTCCCCCTTCCCCATGGGCAGAATCACCTGGGTTTCCGGGTCCCCGAAGCGAACGTTGAATTCGAGAACTTTGGGGCCGTCGGCGGTGAGCATGAGGCCGAAATAAATGACGCCCCGGTAGTCCAGCCGGTCGGCGGCCAATCCGGCCAGGAAACGGTCGAACACCTCCGTCTCGATGCGCCGCCACGTGTCGGCGGTCACTTGGGGGACCGGGCCGTACGCGCCCATACCGCCGGTGTTGGGCCCCTGGTCGCCGTCAAAAACGCGCTTGTGGTCCTGGGTCGCCAGGAGGGGCACCAGGGTTTTTCCGTCGGTCAGGGCCATGACGCTGAGTTCCTCCCCGACCAAGGTGTCCTCGATCAACACCGTCTGGGCCGCGTCCCCGAAGCGTTTTCGGACCATCATGTCCGTGAGCGCCGCCAGGACGTCCCCGTGGTTTTTGCCGACCACGACGCCTTTTCCGGCCGCGAGGCCGTCGGCTTTGACCACGCGGAAACCGGTGTTCCATCCCTCGCCTTTCACGAACGCCTCGGCGTCCGCGGCCCGGGTGAAGGAACGAAAATCCGCGGTGGGCAACCCGTGGGCCTTCATGAAATTTTTGGCGAACAATTTGCTGCCCTCGAGCCGCGCCGCGGCCGCCCCGGGCCCGAAGACCGTCAGGCCGCCCCGCCGCAACTCGTCCGCCATCCCGTCGACGAGAGGCCCCTCGGGCCCGATGATCACCAGGCCGATTTCCTTTTCCTTGGCGAAGTGGACGATTTCCTTGCTTTTGGTCACGTCCAGGGCCGGAACCACGGCCAGGCCGCTGATGCCCGCGTTGCCGGGGGCGCAATAGACTTCCGACACGCCGCCGCTTTTGCGCAGGGCCCAAACGAGCGCGTGTTCGCGCCCGCCCGATCCGAGAACGAGAACTTTCACGCGACCCTCCCGGCGTCTTCAACGGGAATGGGGTAGCGGGTGTTGAAGCAGGCCGTGCAAAATTCCTTCGGGTTGCGACCCGTGGCCTTGAGCATGCCCTCCAAACTCAAATACTTGAGGCTATCGGTGTTCAGATACTGACGGATTTTTTCGACGCTCATGCGGGTGGCGATCAGCTCCCGGGCCTGGGGCGTGTCGATGCCGTAGAAGCAGGGGCCCATGATGGGGGGCGAGCTGATCCGCAAATGGATCTCTCGGGCGCCGGAATGGCGAAGCATCCGGATCAACTTCCGGCTGGTCGTTCCCCGCACGATGGAATCGTCGATCACGACGACCCGGCGGCCTTTGAGGGCCTCGACCACCGCCGCGTATTTCATGCGGGCGCCGAAATCCCGAATGGATTGTTTGGGCTCGATAAAGGTGCGGCCCCGGTAATGGCTTCGGATCAAGCCGATTTCCAGGGGAATCCCGGATTCGTCGGCGTAGCCGACGGCGGCCACGTTGGCCGAGTCCGGCACGGCGACCACGATGTCGGCTTTGGCCGGGGCTTCCCGGGCCAGCTGCCGGCCCATTTCCCGGCGAACCTCGTAGACGCTTTTCCCGAAAATGTGGCTGTCGGGCCGGGCGAAGTAGACGTATTCGAACACGCAGTGGGCCTTGGACGGGCTCGGCATCTGGGCCACGGTCCGGGCGCCCCGGTGGTCGATGGCGACGATTTCCCCGGGTTTCACCTCGCGCACGAGCTTCGCCCCGATGATGTCGAAGGCGCAGGTTTCCGAGGCCACGACGAGGGAGCCGTTCAACCGGCCCAGGTGAAGGGGTCGGACGCCCCAGGGGTCCCGGACGGCGTAGAGGGATTTGGTCGTTTGAATCACCAGCGAATAGGCGCCGGTCACCTGGCTCAGGGCGTCTTTGAGGGCCGTCACGATTTCCCGGGCGGGGGATTTGGCCATGAGGTGGAGAATCACTTCGGTGTCCGAGGAGGTTTGGAAGATGGACCCCAGGGATTCCATTTTTTTGCGCAAGGTCATGGCGTTGGTCAAATTGCCGTTGTGGCCGATGGCCATGGGGCCCCGGGCCGTGGCGACGACGATGGGTTGGGCGTTGGCCAGGGAGGAGGAGCCCGCCGTGGCGTAGCGCACGTGGCCCACGGCCATGCGCCCTTTCAGGCGGTCCAACGCCTCGGGCTTGAAGACGTCGGCCACCAGGCCCATGGACACGTGGGCGAAGAAACGGTTGCCGTCGGAGGTCACGATGCCGGCGGACTCCTGCCCCCGGTGCTGCAACTGTTGAAGCCCCAAATAGGCCAGTCGCGCGGCTTCTTTGTGGTTGTAGATGCCGAACACGCCGCATTCTTCGCGGGGCACGTCCAGGGGATCGCGCGTCACACCATTCATCGTCTCGCCTCCGGGAACAAAGGGGTCGCCGAGCCGGCCGCCCGAAGGAACGCCGCGGCCTCCTGGGCCGCCGCGGTTCGATCCGGGCAGTGGCGGATCATCCGCCGCTCGGTGCTTAAAAATTGCGATTTGCGAATCAACGCCTGGGGTTGGCCGTGGGCCCCCACCAGGACCGACAACTGGCCCGCCGCGGACAACTTCCGAATGGCGCTTTCGAGCGCCACCAACCCCGAAACGTCCATGACCGGGATTTTGTCCATCAAAAACAGCACCCCGCGAACGCTCCGGTCCACCGAGGCAATGGCATCGATGGCGTTGTCCACCGCGCCGAAAAACATGGGCCCGGCGATCTCGTAATAAACGAACCCCGGGGGCGGCGAAGCGCCGGCGCCCGTTTCGCTTCCCAGGGTCCGGCCCCGGGTGGTGGCCGCCATCCGACGCATAAACAGCAGGGACGCCAAAACGATGCCGACGGAAACGCCCGCCACCATGTCAAAAACGACCGTCAAGCCGAAACAGATCAACAACACCGCCGCATCGCTCCGGGGCGCGACGTTTAAAAGATAACGCACGTGCCGGAGTTCCGACATGTGGTAGGCGACGACCAGCAGCAACGCCGCCAGAGAGGCCATGGGCACCCGCCCCAGCAGGGGCGCCGCGGCGAGCAGAACCCCCAGAATAAAAAGACCGTGGAACGCCGCCGCCAGGGGCGACCGGGCCCCGCTTCGGATGTTGGTGGCCGTCCGGGCGATGGCGCCCGTGGCCGGGATGCCGCCGAAGAAAGGCCCCACCAAGTTGCCCACGCCCAGGGCCGTGAGCTCCGCGTCGGGGTTGTGCCGGGTGCCGGCCATGCCGTCGGCCACCACCGCCGACAAGAGGGATTCGATGGCCGCCAAAAGCGCGATGGCCAAAGCCGAGGGCGCCAGGGCCTCCAGGAGCGCGACATTGAACGCGAGGGGCGCGCCCCCGGGCCCGGGGAACGACCAGGGGGCCCGCAACGCGGGCAGTATCCCCGGGACGCCGTCCCACGCCCGGCCGTCGATTTGAAAATGAAAACGCCGGCCGATGGTGGCGATTTCCAACCCCGGGACAAACCGTTCCGCGAGCGCCACGACGCCCGCGGCCAAAACCAAGGCCACGAGGGGGCCGGGAATCCGCTTGCTGAGCTTGGGCCAGAGAATTAAAAGAACCAAGGTGCCAAACCCCACGGCCAACTCCGCCGGGCGCAGGGTCGGTGCGGCGTGAGCCAACACCGCCAGCCGATCGACAAACCGGTCGGGCAGCGGCCCCGTCTGCAAACCGAAAAAATCCTTTAACTGAAGGACCGCGATGACCAACCCGATCCCGGCGGTGAACCCCGCGGTGACGGTCCGGGGAATGTATTGAATCAATCCCCCCAGTCGCCCGAGCCCCATGACCAACAAGAGAAGGCCGGCCAGGAACCCCGCCGTCAGGAGCCCCCCCAGTCCGAAGCGGGCCGCGACCGGGGCCAACACGACCACAAACGCCGCGGTGGGGCCCGTTACTTGAAAGCGGGAGCCGCCCAGGAGTGGCACGACCGTCCCCGCGACGACCGCCGTGTAAAGGCCGTATTGGGGCGGAACACCGCTGGCGATGGTCGGCCAGACAACGTAGAGGGATGGTTTCTTCG
>DAOQNO010000035.1:0-8802 GCA_035332125.1 Elusimicrobiota bacterium
GCTCAATGAAGGAAACGATGGCCGGGACGTGGGCGGTCACCCGGGGGTAGATGGCCGCCCGTTGCACCCCGAGACGGTCCATCTTGTCGAAATAATCGGCGATGTACCGGTCCGCCAGGACCTCGGGGGCTTCGCCGCGTTCCGCCGCGCGGCGGATGATTTTGTCGTCCACATCGGTGAAATTCTGGACGTGGGTCACGGCGTATCCCAGGCGCTCCAGGCACCGGCGTATGAAATCGAAGGTGACGTAGCAGCGGGCGTGGCCCAAATGGCATTCGTCGTAGGGGGTGACGCCGCAGACGTACAAGGAAACCCGCCCGGGCGTGCCGGGCTCGAAATTTTCTTCGCGGCCGGTGAGCGTGCTGTGGAAGCGGAGCGGGCGGGGGGTCATGAACGAACGCGCGGGGCCAAAGCGACGACGGCCAGGGCGGCCAGCCCCTCCCGTCGACCGACGAATCCCATGCCTTCGTTGGTCTTGGCCTTGACGTTGACGCGGGACGGGGGAACGCCCAGGGCCCGGGCCAGTCGCGCCCGAATCCGGTTTTTGTAGGGGCCCAGGCGCGGGGTTTCGGCCAACAGCGTGGCGTCCACGTTGACCACCTCGTGGACCCGGGCCGTGCGCCGGCGGGCGTCGGCGAGCAATTTCAAACTGTCGGCGTTCTTGAAACGCGGATCCCGGTCGGAATACCACGTCCCGATGTCGCCCCGGCCGGCGGCGCCGATCAACGCGTCGATCACCGCGTGGGTCAGCACGTCCGCGTCGGAATGGCCCTCCAGCCCCCGGTCGTGGGGAATCCGCACCCCGCCCAGGATCAACGGCCGGCCTTTTTTGAACCGATGGCTGTCGTAACCGAACCCCACGCGGGGGACGGGCGTCCGCGGCGAAACCACGGCGCTCACCGGTCCTTTCGGGCGGTCAAAAGCCGGCGGCACAGGTCGAAGTCTTCGGGGAGCGTCACTTTGAAATTATCGGCGGACCCCCGGACGATTTCCACCGGGCGTCCCGACCGCTCCAAGGCCTGGACATCGTCGGTCAAGGGACCGGTCATCTCGAAAAAAGCGCGGGTTTCGGTGCGTCGAAATCCCTGGGGGGTTTGGGCCAACCAGAGTCCCGTACGGGGGACCGTCCGGCGGACCGACCAACGTCCGGCGCGTTGAACGCCTTCTTTGATCGTGTCGGGCACGGGCCAGGCGGCCAGGGCCGCGCCGGTGCGGCGCGCGGCGCGGATCACCCGATCGACGACGGGGCGCGTGACCAAGGCCCGGGCGGCGTCGTGCACCAGGACGAGATCGCAGGGGCCCGGGAGGGCCCGCAGACCGGCCCGAACCGAATCGAACCGTTCGGCCCCGCCGGGAACCACCGCCACCACTTTTTTAAACCCGGCGCGTTTCAGGTAACGATCCGTCCACAAGCGGCGATCCTGGGGGACCACCATCACGATGGCGGTCACGGCGGGCGTCCGTTCCAGGACGCGGAGCGGCCAATGGAACAGGGGCCGCCCGTTTAGGGAGCGGAATTGCTTGGGCGGACCGCCGGCGCCGAAACGGCGACCGCGGCCCGCGGCCACGAGGACCGCGCCGACCGGCATGGGCCCTTACAGGTCCGGGTGGGCCGGCGTCGCCGGCCGTTCCGCGGCGGCGGCCGGTTCGGCGTGCCCGCGGGACATCTTGGTGAAAATCATCCGCCCGGCGGAGGTTTGCAGAATCGACGTCACCGTGGCGTGGACTTTTTGCCCGATGGCCCGGCGGCCTTCCTCGACCACCACCATCGTCCCGTCGTCCAGATAGGCGACGCCCTGGTCCCGCTCCTTGCCTTCTTTGAGCACAAAAACGTTCATGATTTCGCCGGGGAGCACCACGGGCTTCAAGGCGTTGGCCAGATCGTTGACGTTCAAGACCGTGACGCCCTGGAGGCTCGCGATTTTGTTGAGGTTGAAGTCCGTCGTCAACACCTTGGCCCCCAGATCCTTGGCCAGGGCGACCAACTTGGAATCGGCTTCCTTGATGTCGGGGTAATCTTTGTCAAAAATGCGGACCGGCACCTCCGGGTTTTCCTGAAGCCGCGCGAGAATGTCCATGCCGCGCCGCCCCCGGGCCCGCTTGGCCCCGTCGGAGGAATCCGCCACGGCCTGAAGCTCCTGGAGGATGAACCGGGGAACCACCAACGTTCCATAAATAAATTTCGTCTCGCAGATGTCGGCGATGCGGCCGTCGATAAGGACGGACGTGTCCACCAAGTGGGTGGCCAACGCTTTTTTCTTCGCCCCTTTGACGATCAGGTCCCGGTCCAACAGTTCCAACTCCGACCGTTTCCGGACAAAGAGCACCATGCCGAGATACGACAGCACCAAATGGGAAATCAGGGACCCCTTCTGCGCGAAGGCAAAGACTTTGTCGCTTCCCAATTGAAACGTGACCCAGTTGAGCAATTGCGCGGTCACCAACCCCAACACCGCGCCGATCACCGCCGAGATCAACGCGTCCAACGCCACCCGTTCGATGACAATTTCGGCGCCGATGACCAACAAGGCGACGCCGACGCCGATCAGAATTCCCTTGGAATCATGGGAAATCTGTGTGTAGCTGATGATGGGCCCGATCACGATGACCAAGCCCCTTATGATGTTGATAAGCACGGAGTACCCCCCCGATTAGGATAATAAAATCATTGATTCGAAAGACCGGCCTGGGCCAAGGCTTCCGACAAGGTCGCCACGTCGCGCACCTCCAGCCCTTTGGGCCACTCGCCGGCGCGACCCCGCGCCTTGGGCATGATCACCCGGGCGAAACCCAACTGGGCGGCCTCGCTCAGCCGCTCCGCCGTTTGGGCCACGGGCCGCAGTTCGCCGCTCAATCCCACTTCCCCCAGCCACAGGGTTTTGGGCGGAATGGAACGGTCCAAAAACGAGCTGGCGATGGCCGCCGAAATGGCCAAATCGGCGGCGGGTTCGCGCACCTCCAGGCCGCCGGTGGCGTTCACGTAGACGTCCTGGGAATCCAAATGAAAACCGCATCGTTTGTCCAACACCGCCACCAAAAGCGACGTCCGGTTGTAATCCACGCCGGACATCTGGCGGCGGGGCATGCCGAAAAGGGTTCGGGAGGTGAGGGCCTGGACCTCCACCAAAAGCGGGCGGGTGCCTTCCAGGGCGGCCAGAACCGCGGTGCCCGCCGGCGCCGCCCCGGCGTGGTCCCCCAGGAAAAGGGCCGAGGGGTTCTGGACTTCGGCCAACCCCGCGCCCGTCATTTCGAAAACGCCGATCTCGTTGGTGGGGCCGAAGCGATTTTTGACGGCCCGCAATATTCGGTGGATGTCCTGCCGTTCGGTTTCAAAATACAAAACCGTGTCCACCATGTGCTCCAACACCCGGGGGCCGGCCAAATCCCCTTCCTTGGTCACGTGCCCCAGGAGGAAAACGCCGATCCCCCGGCCCTTGGCCAGGTGGAGCAGTTCCGCCGCGCATTCCCGAATCTGGGCCACGGCCCCCGGGGCGCCGGGCAATTCCGGCTTGTGGACCGTCTGCACGGAGTCCACCACCAACACGCCGGGGCGGACCTCCTCCACGGCTTCCAAAATCTTGGTCAGGTTCGTTTCGGCGACCAGGAAGAGGGACGGATTGCGCACGCCCAGCCGGGCCGCCCGGCCTTTCACCTGGTCCGGGGATTCCTCTCCCGAAACGTAGAGCACCGGAAAATCGGGACGGGCCAATCGATTCGCCACTTGGAGCATCAGGGTTGATTTCCCGATGCCGGGGGCGCCGCCCAACAGGACCAGGGAGCCCGGCCAAAGGCCGCCGCCCAGAATCCGGTCGAATTCTCCGATGCCGGTTTTCCGCCGCTCGGCCGTCAGCACCGCCGTGTCGGCCAGGGACATCACCTTGGACGAAAAATCCGTGAGCCGCCGGGGCGCCGCCGCGGGGGCCGGCGTTTCGGACCGCTGAACCAACGTGTTCCACTGCCCGCAGGCCGGACACTGCCCCGCCCATTTCGGCGTGTCGCCCCCGCAGTCCCGGCAGACGAAAAGGACCCGTGTTTTGGTTTTCACGGACGGGTGGCCGACGGGGCGGAGGCCGGGCGGCTCATGCTTTCGGACCTTCGCCGCCGGCTCCCGGGTCGGGCGGTTTTTTCAAATCCTTGAAGAAATCTTCCGGCTTCATGGTCTGCAGGCTTTTCTTGAATTCCTGGACTTCCTCTTCGGAAATGGGTTTCAGAAGTTCCGGACAGGCCTCGAACACTTCGTCCGCCACGTAAATGGGGCAATTGCGGCGGACCGCCAGGGCGATGGAGTCCGACGGGCGGGCGTCCACGACGAGGCGTTCGTCGTCCCGCTTCAAATGGATTTCGGCGAAAAACGTGCTGTCCCGCAGATCGGTGACGACCACCTTTTCGAGGGTCGTCCCCAGCCGCTCCAAAGCGTCCAGGAAAAGATCGTGGGTCAGGGGCCGCGGGAATTTCTGACCCGCGAGGGCCATGCCGATGGACCCGCCTTCGTACAGCCCGATCCACACGGGAAGGAGCCGGGGGCCTTCGGTTTCCTCCAACACCAACACGCATTGGCCGCCCACGTTGGCCAAGGAATAAATACGGGCTTCGTGCAGCATGGTCGCCTTTCTTACCGCGCGATATTCACGAGGCCGAAGAGGAACGCGATGTCTTCGTCCTTAAAGAGAACGTTCACGTTGGCGTTGAAGTTCTTGCGGACGGCCAAATCCTCCACGCCGCCGCCGACCCACACCCACGGGGCGATCGCGTTCACCCGCAGTCCGGCGTTGTACACCGGTTTGTCCATTTTGACGCCGCGGATCGTTTCGTCCCGGCCGAAATTGTACGCCTCGCCCTCGACCTCCACGCGGCGATTCCAGGCCGAGGAGGCCGGCAGGGGACGGAAGCGGGCGCCCACGCCCCCCGCCGATCGGATGGCGCCGGCGTAAAGGGTCAGCGGACCGAAATCCTTGCCCATGACGGCGGTCACCGTGTTGCGGCGCTCCAAATCGGCGGTGGGATCGGCTTTCCGGTCCTCCCGACGCCCCAGGTTGTTGCCCGCGATGTAATAAAACTTGCCCGGGCGCGGAACCCACCGCAACCCGAGATCGGCCCGGAATTTTTCGTCTTCAAAATCGTAGCGCTGATGGTAATCCCAATACACCTCGATGCGGGACACCCGCCCGGTAAAAGTTTCCAAATCCTTCGTCGCCTGCTTGACGCTGGTCATGGTCTGCTTCAGTTCGTCGCCCATCTTTTCGTCGGTCACCAGTTTGCCCAGGAGGCCCTGTCCGTTTTGCACCCGGGCGGTCAAATCGTCCAGCCGCTCGGAAACGGACCGGAATTTGGCCAGAGCCACTTTGATGTCCTCCTTGCGGTCGGTGGTGATCTCGGCCAGGTCCGCCGCCACCCGTTTGGCGTGGGCCGACACGTCCCGAATGTTTTGGACGATTTCCGTCATCTCGGCCCGCTGTTCGCCCAGGGAATCCGCCAGCGCCTGGGACACTTTCCGGAAATTCGCGATGGTGGTTTTGAGGTTTTCGGCCACGGCGCCGGTCTTGGGATCTTCCTTGAGGAATTCGCCCAATTTGGTCATCACCTCGTCGAAGGTGAGGGACGGGTCGCCCTCCAGCGTCTCGCCGGGCTGAAGCACGGGGGCGGCGGGATCGCCGAGGCTGAGATCCAGGAATTTGCTCCCGATCAACCCGGTGGACGACACGTGGGCCCGGGCGCCCTTGTGGACGGCCACGTCCTCGCGAAGTTGAATGCGCACCCGGGCCCGGGGCCCTTCGAGACCGATGGTGTCCACCTGGCCCACTTCGACGCCGGCGATTTTCACGGGGCCTTTTTCCGGCAGGCCGCCCGCGTCGTCAAAATAAACGTACAGGGGGTAGCGGCTTCGAATGTGGAAATCCCCGAGGATCAAGATCCCCGCGGCGAAGACGAACAACCCCGCCAGGGTGAACAGCCCGACTTTGGATTCCGAGGTCAGGGCCATCAGACGTAGGCCTTGACCGGCATCTGGATGGGCCCGTGGGAGGACCCCGTGATGAACTGGCGCAGCACGGGATCGGTCGTCGCCTGGATTTCCGCGGGGGTGCCCACGGACACCAGGCGCCCTTCGTAAATCATGGCGATGCGGTTGGAAATCTTATAGGCGGATTTCATGTCGTGCGTCACGGCGATGGAGGTGATTTTAAGTTTCTCCCGAATGTTGACGATCAAATCGTTGATGACGTCCGACATGATGGGGTCCAACCCCGTGGTCGGCTCGTCGTACAAAATGTATTCCGGCTCGTGGGCGATGGCCCGGGCCAAGCCCACGCGCTTTTTCATCCCGCCCGACAGCTCCGCGGGTTTCAGCCGCGCCACCTCGGGTTTAAGCCCCACCAACCCCAGGCTCCGCTCCACCAGTTCGTCCGGCCGGCCCAGGGACTTGCGGTTCAGGTTTCGGACCCCGAAAAGTACATTTTCGGCCACGGTGAGCGAATCGAACAGGGCCGCGCCCTGGAATAGAAAGCCGAACTTTTTCTGCACCTCGGCCAGGGCGTCCTCGCCGATCCCGGCGATGTCCTGGCCGTCCACGATCACGCGCCCCTGGTCCGGGCGCAACAGGCCCACCATGAGCTTGAGCGTCACGCTTTTGCCGGTGCCCGAGCCCCCGATGATGGTCAGGGTTTCCCCGTCCCGAATCTCCAGGGAAAGACCCCGCAGTACGCGGTTGGCGCCGAAGGCCTTGTGGACGTTTTCCAGCCGAATCATCAGCCAATGCCCAGGGACACCAGGAGCGCCGACAGGAAATAATCGCTGACCAAGATAAAAACCATGCTGACCACGACCGCGCTGGTCGTGGCCCGGCCCACCCCTTCGGCGCCGCCGGAGGTCTTGAGCCCTTTGTAACAGGACGTCGTGACTATTATGAGAGCATAAGCCAGGGACTTGATCAACCCGTGAAAACCGTCCTCCAATTCGATGGCGTTGATTTCGTCCCAAAAGGTGGAAGAGGGAATTCCCAGACGGAAATGGGCGACCAGGTACCCGCCCCCGATGCCGATCAAATCGGCGAAGACGGTCAAAATCGGAACCATTAAAAGGCAGGCCAAAAAGCGGGGCACCACCAGATATCGCACGGGATTGGTGCCCAGCGTGAACAGGGCGTCCACCTGTTCGGTGACGTTCATGGTGCCGATCTCGGCGGCGATGGCGGCCCCCACCCGGCCGGCGACCACGACGGCGGTCAGGACGGGCCCCAGTTCCTTTAAGAGCGACAACCCCACGACGGTTCCCACATAGAGGGGCTCGTTGAACACCTTCTTGAAAGAGAATCCCGTTTGCAGGGCGAGCACCATCCCCGTGAAGAGCGCCGTGAGGCTGGTGACCGCGAAGGATTGATAGCCGATTTCGTACATCTGGGCCACGACGTTTTTGGTGTCCAGGCGGGTGGTGAAAATGGAGCGGACGGTTTTCCGCAACAGAACGACGACGCTCCCCACCGTCTCGGAGAGGTCCACCACCTGGCGGGAAAAAAGCTGGAAGGTGACGCGGATCGGCTTCACGCGGACGCCCGGTGGTGGCGGGGAACCCGTTTGGAGATGCCGCAAAGGATCTCGTAGGGGATCGTCCCGGCGGCGAGCGCCAGATCCTCCGCCGTTATTTTTTGCCCGCCCTGTTGGCCGATCAAAACGACCTCCTCGCCCACGTCCACGCCGCGCAGGCCGGTGACGTCCACCAAAATTTGGTCCATGGTCACCCGCCCCACCACCGGGCATCGCCGGCCCCGGAGGAGGACCTCCCCCCGGTTGGAGAGGACCCGGGGGTAGCCGTCGGCGTAACCCACCGGCAGGGTGGCGATTCGGGACCGCCGGGGCGCCCGCCAGGTCCAGCCGTAGCTGACCGGGGCGCCCTTGGGAATCATTTTCACAAAAACGACGCGGGTCTTCCAGGACAAAACGGGGCGAAGGGATAGGATTTTCCCCAGGGACGGCGACGGGGGCACGCCGAAGAGCGCGATCCCCGGCCGGACCAAATCGTAGCGGGCGGCGGGCCGGCCCAGGGCCCCCGCGGAATTGGCGGCGTGGACCCAGGGGGGGCGGGTCGAAAGGCCGCCGAGCGCCTCCTCAAAAGCCCGCAACTGCTGCGCCGTTTCGGGGGCGGAATCCGCGCAGGCCAAATGGGTGTAGACGCCTTCCACCCGCAAAAACGGGTTCGCTTGGAAAAGACCGAGGGCTTCCCGGGCCGTGGCCGGAGCCATGCCGATCCGCCCCATGCCCGTGTCGATTTTTACGTGGCATTCCGCGGGGCGGCCGAGCCGCCGGGCCCGGGAGGCCAAGGCCTGGGCGGCGCCGCGGCTTCCGATGGTGGGCGTCAAGCGGCCGGCCAGGGCCACGTCCAAACTCTCGAAGGGATAAAGGCTCCCCAGAACCAAGATCCGCTCGCGAAGCCCTCCGGCCCGAAGGGCCAAGCCCTCTTCGACGCTGGAAACACCGAACCCCCAGAGACGAACTTTCTTTCCCAGGCGCGCGGCCGCCCGGGCCAGGGGAAGGGCCCCGTGGCCGTAGCCGTCCGCTTTGAGGACGGCCATGATCGATACGCGCCGGGGCAAAAAACGCGCCAGGGCTTTAAGATTGTGACGGAAGGCGTTGAGATCAATTTCCGCCCAGGTCGGACGGAGGGAACCGGCGGCGTAGGACGGAAGGGCGGGCAGCGCCGCGGGGGCGCCCCGCGACGGACGACGCACTAGAACTCCTCGCCCTCGCGGGCGGGATCGACGAACTTGGTGTAATCGGAAAGGAAATTCAAATCGATGTCGCCGATGGGGCC
>DAOQNO010000036.1:0-8778 GCA_035332125.1 Elusimicrobiota bacterium
GGTCGTTGGCGAAACAACGGACAAAGTGTTTTTGTTCGGTTCCGCCCGGGACGTGTACGACGTGCCCATCGAGGATTTGAGGGTCGAATACAAGGTGAGCAACGGGACGCCCGCCGGGGCCGTACTCGACTTCACGCGCACGCGGGTGGGGGGGGCCTACAGTTTGGCGGTTTCCTCCTCCGTTAATCAGGTTTATTCGGGGGTGCACATCAACAATCCGGCGTCGGGCGATTACGTGGCCGCGCTCAACGACGTCTGGTGGCGAAACACACCGGGCCCCCCCGAACGGGGCCACGAGTTCTGGGGCGGGGAAGGCTACTACGTCAACTCCTGCGCCTGCCCGGACACGCATCTGCCCTACACGGGTTATTTGGCCGGATTTGTCCGGGACAGCCTTGGGGCCGGGATTCCGGACGTCGTGGTGAGCGCGATCAACGCCGCCACGAAAGAGGAGCGCGCCTCGGCCACGACCTACGCGACCGTTACCGGCGGCCGCCCGGTGGGGTGGTTCCGCATCAACGTGTCGACCGGCGACTACCAGGTCAAAGTCATGACGGAACGGGGCGAAACCGTTTCCCCCGCGATTTCCGGAATCGTCAACATCGCGACGTCGGTGGCGACCGCCGGGGGCATCGTCGTGGGCACCTTCACGATCACCAACGCTTACGGGAACCGGTCCGGCTCGGTGGTCGCCTCCAGTACGACCATTCAAACCGGGGCTTTGATCGTGCTCACCACCGGGACGATCGCGGGTTCGACCCCGACGGCGATCACCTCGCAATTCCGGGCGGGCGGTCTCGAATACTACATGACCGCGTCCAACGCCGCTGGGCGCTACACTTTTGACGTGAAAATGGGGACCTACAACGTTTACGGTTTCTACCCCTACTTCAACACCGCCGGGGACGTGACCTGGGTCAAGCGTTCCATTTCCGCCTTCATCAATTCGGGCAACAACGCCACGGATTTCCCGGTCCTGGATTTGACCCCGTGACGCGCCGTCGATCGCGCTTCCGTCGCTCCGGCGGATTCACTTTTATTGAAGTGTTGGTCACCCTGGCCATCCTGGCCGTGATGGTCGCCGTGCTTCCCGGGTTGCTCGATAAGGTCGTCCGTTTTTATTATTTGACCATGGACCGTTTGACGTTGCAAAGGGACGCCCGCAACGCGACCGAAATCGTGGTCACCGGTTTGCGGAAGGCCGTTTCCACCACGATCTGCGTGGACCAGGTGGACGCCCCCGTTCCCCAGCCGCCCTATTCGCGGATTCGGTTTGAAACCGTCCGGGGGTCCACCGTCACGGTATGGCAGGAGGGCCGCAATTTGTACGTCACGGACTCTGTGTCCTCGCCCGAGCCCCGGGTGGTGACCCCCTATTTGCGATTCCTGGCTTTCTCTTACGTGGGGTCCATGGACGACAGCGTGATGTCCGTGAACCTCTCCTTGGAGAAGGAATCCTTCCGACGGAGGCGGATCTTTTACGTGACCAACGACCGCGTCCGAATCCTCAATGAATAAGCGCGGAACGCCCGGGCGACGACGGAAATCCCACGGGGGGTTCTTCCTCCCGATGGTTGTTTTAATATTGGCCCTGCTCGCCATCTTTTTACCGAGCATGGTTCAGATGAGCAAGGACGATTCGCGCTGGTCGACGCGGAAAATGCACGTCGATGAAATCATTACGATCGCCGAAGCCGGTTTGGACCGGGGCTCCTGGACGCTCGGGGATTCGGAAACGAATTGGCAAAAAGCCAAGAGCGGGGTGGTCGTCACCGAATACAATTACGACCGCGTGTGGACGGACCTGGATCCCGCCTATCAATACAAAATTAAATTCTCCTCCGGCCCGGGACCGGAGGAAGTGACGGTGCGGTGCAAAGTCCAGTCCCTGCGGGACCGCCGGATGATCCGCACGTTAAAGGCCGTGTATACCCGAAATTTCGTCGAAGCCCTGGTCATGAAAAACGACCTGGACGCGTCGTCCGACGTTTACCCCCGCGTCCACTGGGGGCCGATCAAGAGTTACGCCGGTCTCGGGTTGACCCCCTCCTTTCTCACCACGGACGTGCCCCATTATCCCCGCAAGTACGCGCGGAACGGTATCTTCGCCCGGGACAGCGTTCGGGACGACCACAACAGCGACGCGCAGGAATACTGGGCGTTCGACAAAAACATCGGGGACCCGCCGACCATCGACTATCAATATTATCGTTATCGGGCCGCCGGCTCGGCGTTCCCCCGGTTGACCGCCGGCCTGGGAACGCTCGTCATGCGGGACGGGGTTACGGCCGCGGTGTCGGCCAGCGGCGCCAACACGGGGTTGTTTTTGTGCGCGGACAATTGGGACGGGTCCAGCCGCGGGGTCCGATTTCGTACGGACGTCGGCCAGAACTACGTCTTCTCCAATTCCACGTCGGTCTTTTTTGTCGAGAACTCCACCAACGCCAGTTGCCGGACGAACATCGAAGGGAAGGTGTTTCTGGATCTGGAGGCCTTCATCGTCGGCGGATCGAACAACGACCTCTGGATGCACCCCCACTGGGCAAGTTATAACGCCACCATTCCGGTGAACGCCGACCTCGAGTACCGGCAAACGGACGCCTCCACCACCTGGGTGGGTTCGGGCATGGGGGCGGTGTGGTCCGCGGGGCGGTACCCCTACAATATCCCGGACAAAGTGGGGTTCCACGGGTTCCTGCACGTGCAGGACGGCCTGTGCACGATCGAGGACAACAACGACGACATTCGACTGCTCGGCGTGGTTTACGTGAAAACGCTCAAAACCGACTTCGATCCCCCGGGCCAGGGGCTGGACATTTATTTCGACGAGAACGTGGCCTCCCAAATGAAGGTGATCTACACGCCCGTCCGTCGTCGATACTACAACGAGGACAAATCCGACATGGTCTGGCCTTAAATCGTCGGTCCCGGGCGCTGAGATGTTCGGCGCGCGCCGTCGACCGCCCCCCTCCCGGGGGCGGTTTTTTTATTGAAGGGGACGGGGGGAGTGGATGGCGCGGCCCGGATGGGGTCGCGCGGGAAAAGGCGGGACGGTCACCACCAGGCGCGATTGGCCCGGGTGACCATGACCGGCCGTTCCGGCAGCATGGGGGGGAGGTAATACCGGAGATTGGGATCCTGGCGAACCGACAATTGGGTGGCGTTGCCCGGCGCGGGGTCCGGCCCCATAAATCCCACGAGGGTTCCGTAGACTTTGAGATTGGCCCAGGTGGCGTCGGGACTCTGTTTCATCAATTGACCGGTGCTGGAATAGAAGAGGCCCGCCACCGTTTGTTCCGCCGGGGTGGTGTCGGTCGCGCTGCTTTCGAATCGAATTTGACCGTCGGTCAACACGGCCAGGGCGTCGTTGGGCGTGGCGCAAAGGCCGCATCCGGCCACGGGCAACGGCGACGGGGTTTGGTGGTACGTCAAGTCGTTCAGGACCGTCACGTTGCATCCCAGGCAAACGATGGTGAATCGTCCCCGGACCGTGGCGTCCCCCGTAATCGTCAGATCCATTCCCGTGGAGACAATGACGGCGCTCGGGACGCCCTGGGGGCTGAAGTTCGTTGGAACATCGAACGTGTACCCCGCGTTGGGGAAATAAACACGCCCGTTCGCTCCGCCCGTTTGAAATTCCAAGACATTAAACGTCGGGGAGGCCGGAGACACCAGGAAATTGTACCGGGTCATGTAATAGGTCAAATTGGGCGCCACGAGGCTCACCTCGGGGGTAAAGGCGTAGGTGGGCCCCAGATAGGAGCCCATGCCGTCTTTGCGGACCCCCGGCCCCCAGGGGTAATAGGCCGGGGTTCCGGCGGCCAAGGTGTTGTTGGACCCCAAATGAAGGTGATTCGCCGCGATGTAGGGGCCGTTGGTCAACGTCATGCCGGGGCCGGGGGCGACGTTCCCCGCGCAGTCCCCGGCGGTGGAATTGCCGCAAAGGTATAGGCGGTCCGCCGCGTAAACGCTCGTGTCCAGGGTTTTGCCGGCGTAAAAGGAGTTCGATCGGAAAATAGCGTCGTTCATGAAAATCATTCCGAACCGGGTCAGGTCGTTTTCAAACCCGATGACCCCGACCATGCCCTTCTTTCCCCACACGGTCTGGTCCGCTCCGGACACCAGGGTGGCGGTGCTCTGAACGTAAAAATATTTCCCCACGGCGCTGGCGCCCGTGACATATCCCACGGTTCCCACCCCGCTGTTGCCCGCGCTCAGGAAGGTGTTCGAAACGTCCCCGCTCAGCATGAAACGGGTGTCGTAATGGTCCTCGTAATAATTGCCGCTGTGGACCCGCATGAAATTGATCATGATGTCGTTGGACACGACCCGGGCCGTCTTCATGTTCCGTTCCTGGAAATTCGTTTTGGATTGGCGGAAAACGGATTTGACCAGGACCGTCACGATGGGCAGGACGAACACGATGAGGATCAGGGCGATCATCATGGCGGATCCTCTGGGTTTTCGGCGGCGGGAGATCATGGGTATTTGTTTTTGTAGGGGAGGAGGGGGGGGTAAATCTCCGTTTTGAGCGCGGAATCCTCCTGCCCGTCGACGTTCGTGTCTTCGCCCAGGGCGACCCCGATGTTGGTGACGTAGGCCCGTTCCGAGCGGGTGTCCACCGCGCCGTTGCCGTTGCCGCCTTCCAGGGTGGCATACTGGGGCGCGTCGTCGATTTCGGAATCGGTGATGAGGCCGTCGCCGTTGGCGTCCAGCCCGGTGTTTCCGCGGTTTTCATTGACGGAGCCGGCGAAGGAAAAGGCGAGGCGGGTGCAGTGGGCGATGAGGACTTTCTGAACGTCGGGCGTCGTGGACGCCAGCGATTTGTTGAAATACAGTTCACGGATCAATTGACCGTTGGAGCGGTAAACCACGCATCGAACGTCGGCGTTGCCGTCGTTGTCGTCATCGTCGTCGTCCAGGTCGTTACCGTACGATTGAAAGGTCGTGGGGGAATTGCGCGGAAGGATGGACAGGTTGGCCGGGGGGGTTTCCCAGTCCCCGTCGTCGTCGGGGTCGAACCGTTGGGACACGCCCCGGGCCGTCAAAAGATTCGGGTTGTAGCCCGTCTTTCGGTTGGAATCCATCAGGAATTCGATCCGCTCGCTTTGCGCGACCAACAAATCGTTCATGTCCGTGATGTCCAATTCGATTTGATCCATGGCGGCGCGGGTGCTGTCCTGGGCGGTCAACTTGGCCGCCACCTTGCGGGAATGGTCCATGGACCGCCCCACGTACAAAACGATGGGCGGCGTGATGATGCCGACGATCGCGGCCGCCACCACGAGTTCCACGAACGTGAATCCCCGGTTCGACCTCATGGGACGATGTCGAAAGTCCACGTCACGGTCGTGACCACGGGCGGGACCGCCCAATTTTGCACCGACAGGCCGATGTTGTAGGTCCCGGTCGACATGCTGGCGATGGGAAGGCCGAAGGCGCTGTTGTAGGGATCGAAGAGGCATCCGCCGCCCGTGGCCGAGCACCCGTACCCGGAGTATTCCAGGGTTTGGAATCCGGTGAGGGTTGCCGCGCTGTAGGTTCGGGAGCTCCCGAGCGGTCCGTACCAGGTGTAGCTCAGGCTTCCCCAGTCGATGCCGCTTTCGGGATCGTCCAGGACCGCCAGGCGGCGCCAACCGCCCATGGGCGGCAAATGGGAATCCCGGACGGCCGCCGGAATGGCCGACTTCGACAGGTTGAATCCGTTGCTGGTGCTCACGTCGACGGTGGGTCCCGTCGTGTCGCCTTCGTCGACGCTGATTTGAAACGTCCAGGAGGTGGTGGCCTTGTAGGTCGCCACGTCGCACATTTCCGCTCGTACGATCACGTTTTGACCGTTGTTGAACACGAAGGGCAATCCGCGCCGATTGGCCGGCACCGTGGTCCAGGCGTAGTCGTTGGACAGTATGTAGGTGCCGCTCCAATAAAGGCCGTCGGGATAGGGGAATCTCCACATGTTGTTGTCCCATCGGAAGGGCCCCGCCCAGGTGGATCCGGCGGTGGTCGAATACCACAGGTTGTAAAGCCACGTGTTGGCGCCGCTCACGCCGTCCTGTCCGGGGTCGCCGAACCGGCAGGCGATGACCGGTTGCCGGGTGTGAACGCTCACGGTGGTGGTGGACGGTCGGAAATTATCGATGACCGGGGGGAAATAGTCCACGATGTAGCCGCGGGTCACGTAGGGCGAGTAAAGCCCCTGTTGGGAGCGTGCCCGCAAACGCACGGAAAAGGAATAGGCCCCCGCGCCGTAACAGGTGCCGAAAAAGCAGGGGTTGATCTGAATGTAATTGGACGTGTTCGGGCAATCGCAGGCAAATTGGCCGTTCGACATCACGGCGCAACTGTCCTTGGTGGCGGCGCCCCAGGCCACCCCCGCGCCGGCGTATTCCACTTCAATGGTCGCTCCGGGCTCGCTTTCGCCCTCCACGTGGAAATTTCGAATCACGTCCGCCCCGTGGTGGTCCGCCTGGGTGGCGGTGTTGCCGGCGGTTTTTGGGGCCCGGGCCGCGTCAATTTGCGCTTGGTAAAAGAAGGGCACATCGAGGGCGTTCTGTTTGGCCAGGGTGTCCCGTTGGTAAAAAACCGTCGAATTGACCGACCACAGATTTTGGTAGGGGAC
This sequence comes from Elusimicrobiota bacterium, assembly GCA_035332125.1. Classification (GTDB taxonomy): domain Bacteria; phylum Elusimicrobiota; class Elusimicrobia; order FEN-1173; family FEN-1173; genus JADKIY01. The sequence goes on from DAOQNO010000036.1 coordinate 6,620, forward strand.
TTTCCAGATGAGTTTTAACTGGGATTCCGTCGTGTTCGAGGCCCGGCCGGAGAATTGCTGGCGCGTGATGAGGTCGCCGTGTTTGATGGCGATGACCCGGTTGGCGTTGTAGATGGTGATGGTGAGGAGTTTCATGTCCGTGTTGGGCGTTTCGGGCACGCCGCCCACCACGTCCCAGAAATCACTGTCCCCGTTCCGGTCCCGGAAGGCGATGTTGGGGTCGGCGTCGTCCGGGGCGTTGACGTTCGGCGTGACCGTGAAGACCTGGTTTAAATTGGAGCCGTAATAGCGGGCGAAAAAGGTCAGGTCCGAAACGTTCTGTTGGTTGTCCACGTCCGAGGAATCCCGCCGCATGTGGCGGACGGTGATGGTGAACCGGGTGAACCCGGCGCTGCGAACCTCCTGTTCGATTTGTCCCAGGATCGTCAGGGTGCGTGTGGTCAGGGCCAGGTTGGACCAGGGGGCCCAGAAGTTGTACTGGGTCGGATTCGTTTCGTAATCGTAATAGAGGGGCGTCGGGGTCCGGGTGGGGTTCTTGTTGTTGGAATCCACGGAGAAAATTTGATCGAAATCCACCTGCAGGAGTTTGGCGTGGATCAGTTGAGCGAGGCGGGAGGCCACTTCCTCTTGTTTGGAGGAAAACACGGCCTTGGCGGTGTTGGAAAGGGCCAGGGAGACGCCGAGCAGCACCAAGGGGACGATGGGGAAGGCGATCAGTACCTCCACCAGGGTCATTCCCCGCTCCGGAAACCCGAGAACTCGGTCGAACGCGCGCCAAATTTTGTTTTTCATGGGTCGCCTCCGATCTGAGTATAAGGCCCCTTCGGTCCGATTTCAATGGTATGATCTGGGTCATATCCATTGCCAAATCCCTTCGTAATCAATTGTTTCGTTTGTTACGTTTTTGCCTTTTTAGCGCCACGGCTTCGTTTCCAGTCCCGGCTTGTTGCCAACCATGAATAAATTATCGACCGAAAAAAGCCCTTATTTGCTCCAGCACGCCACCAACCCCGTCCATTGGCTGCCCTGGGGGGACGAAGCCTTCGAAACGGCTTTTCGGGAGGACAAACCGATCCTTGTGTCCATCGGGTACGCCACCTGCCATTGGTGCCACGTCATGGAGCGGGAAAGTTTCGAAAACCCCGCCATCGCCGAGGTCATGAATCGGCACCTGGTGTGCGTCAAAGTCGACCGGGAGGAAAGGCCCGACGTGGACCGCCTATACATGACGGCGGTCCAGGCGATGACGGGTCAGGGCGGTTGGCCCCTGAACGTGTTTTTGACCCCGACGGGCAAGATTTTTTTGGGGGGAACCTATTTCCCCCCGGCGGACCGGGGTGGACGCCCCGGCTGGCCCCGGCTCGTCCAACGGATCGGCGAGGCCTGGAAAAACCCCCCGGAACGCGAATCCCTGGAGCGCCAAGGGGAGGAGCTGGTCCGGGCGGTGGCCGGATTTCTAAGCGGATCGCGCACCGTGGCCGAGGCCGACGCCGAAGAAGCCGTGTCAAAAGCCTTCGACGCCTTTCGGGAATCCTTCGATCCCGACCACGGCGGGTTTTCCGGCGCCCCCAAATTCCCCCTGCCCGTCAACCAGCATTTCCTCCTTCGTTTCGCCGCCCGGGCCGAGGCCCTGGCGGACCCGCGGGGTAAAACGGCCCGGGACATGGCGGTCCGGACCCTCGCGGCCCTGGCGGCGGGGGGGATTTGCGACCAATTGGGCGGCGGATTCCACCGTTATTCCACGGACGATCGCTGGCACCTGCCGCATTTTGAAAAGATGCTGTACGACAACGCCCAGTTGGCGGTCAATTTTTTGGAGGCCCACCAGCTCACGGGCGATCCGGATCTGGCCCGGACGGCGCGATCCACCCTCGATTACCTGGTGCGGGATTTGGGAAACGCCCAGGGCGGATTTTTCTCCGCCGAAGACGCCGACAGCCGGCCTGAGGATTCCCCCCCGGGGGCCGATAAGAAGGAGGGCGCCTTCTACGTTTGGACGTGGTCGGAATTGTCCAAGATTCTCGGGGAGGAGGCGGAGGTCTTTGCCCGGGCCCACGGGGTTCGACCCGAAGGCAACGTCGACGACGGCACGGGGGAGTTCGCCGGGGAAAACGTGCTTTGCCGCGCCCGGTCCGAGGCGGATCTCGCGGCCGAAGGGG